>CAZVNC010000151.1:0-2960 GCA_964628305.1 uncultured Ideonella sp. | reverse complement strand
GGAGTTGGACAAACACGACGCGTAGCGGCGCGTTTGCGTCGCAGGCTGACTTCGCGCCGCGAAGTCAAGCCGTGCAGCGGCGGCCGCAGACACAAGCACGAGGCTTAGCGCGGCGCTTGGGGTCGGTCCTGCCCTCGTCCCGCGAAGTCAGGCGGCGCAGCTTCGAAAGCCGCAGAACAGATCGTCCGTCTCGGGCGGCGCGAAGTTGCGAAAGCGCGCGCTGCGCAGCCGCAACCGGGTCGCGAACGACGCCCCGCGCAGCACCTTGTGACGGCCGAAGAAGGGCTGCGAATAGTCGCGCCAGGGGTCGGCGGCAAAACCCGGATAGGGCCTGAAGCTGCTCGCCGTCCACTCCCACACTTCGCCCCAGGCGAAGCCCATCGAGGCGCCGGCGACGGCGGCGCACTCCCACTCGACCTCGGTCGGTAGGCGCCGGCCGGCCCAGCGGCACCAGGCGTCGGCCTCGTGCCAGGCGACGTGCATCACCGGCTGCGCCGGCGGCACGCGCGTGAGCTTGCCAAAGCGTTGCGCGAGCACGCCGTGGCGCATCTGCTCGACATGGCGCGGGCAGCGCCGGCCGCTGCGCTGCACCCAGGCCCAGGCATCCGGCGTCCACCAGCGCGGATCGTCGTAGCCGCCGTCGTCGACGAACTCGGCGAACTGCGCGAAGCTCACCGGCCGGGCGTCGATCTCGAACTCGGGCACCGCAACCTCGTGCGCCCACTTCTCGTTGTCGAACACGAAACCGCCGGGTGGCGAACCGAAGGCGTGGCGCGTCGCCGGCAGCACGAGCGGCGGCCGCTGGGCGCCGCCTTGCGGCATCCGCAGCAAGCCGGCATCGACGCCCAGCGTTTGCGACGCACACGCCGCGGCCTCGCAATGCATGTCTTCGTGAAACAGCGCGAGGCGATAGAAGTAGAGCGCGGCGTCGGACTCGTCCGCCGATTCGAGCAGTTCGAGCGTCGTCTCGAGCGTGTCGGCGAGGTAGTGCTTCAGGTCCTGCGGCGCCGGCAACTCGAGCCGCCATCGATCGCCCGGGCCGACCTGCGAGGCATCGAACCAGGCGTCGGCCTGCGCCTCGATCGACGCCAGGCGCGGCTGCGTCGGATCGCACGCCGGGCCGCGCGCGCGCTGCACGTTGCGCGCGATCCAGCGCTCCTGGAACCAGCCGACGTGGCCGAGCCTCCACAGCGGCGGATCGATCGCCGCACGATCCGGCCCGCCCTCTTCGTCCGCCTGAGGCGCGCCTTCGAACGCAGCGATCCAGCGCAGCGTGTGATTGCGCGCGTCCAGCAAAGCGAGCGACAGCAAGCCCTTGCAAGCATGCCGCATGCGCGGCGATTCGACGTCCGCGGTTTCGTTGTCGATCACGTGCCCATTGTGCCCATGCGGGGTGGGCCGCGCCGTGGTCTAGACTGCGCGCGTTGCGCACCGCCGCGAACCATTCAACGCCGACACCTTGAAGACCACTCTGATATCCGTGCTGATTTCCGTGTTCTTTCTCGCCGGCTGCGAGAGTCCGCAGGCACGCTCCGAACGCCCGCGCTTCGCTTGCTACGACGCCCGCGGCCGCTACGCCGCCACTATCGTCACGCAGGGCGAGTGCGAGCGCCGGTTCTGGACCTGGCGCGAGGTCGACGAATGAGCCTGCGGTCGCCGAGGTACTGCGGCGCCGCGATCGCCGTCGCGGCAGGCACGATGTGGCTGGCCGCGTGCGGCACGCCGCCGCAGGAAGGCTTCGTCGGTGCCGGTTGCTACGATCATCGCAACCGCATCGTGCCGACGATTCACACGCCGAGTGAATGCGCCGCCAACACCTGGGTCTGGCGCACCGAGCCCTGGCAGCCGGCGGCGCCCAAGCCGTAGCGGACGACCTGAGATTCCGCGCTGCCTCGGAAGGCCAGCGGAGCGACTTCGCGCTCACCCCCAAGTTCGAGGGATTGTGCAGCAGGCGCCCCAATCCCAAGATCACTCGTGCCGAGGTGTGACGCTGGTTCTCACCTTGCCCCCTCGTTCAATGCCGGACGACACTTCTTCAGGAGAGCCAACATGACTTTGCCACTTCACCCCGTGCTCGCAAGCATCGCGGCACTTTCCCTCGCCGGTACCGCCAACGCGAGCGTCGTGACCTTCGACGATCTTCCCGTTTCGGGCAACGCGATCGACACCTTCGTCAGTTCCGGCGGCTTCGATTTCAACGGCGGCCACTTTCACATCATCGACACCCCCGACCCGCGCGTCGTCGACAACGGCACCCAGTTCCTCGCCGCCGAGGCAGCAAATGGCCTCGGCAAGGCGGTGACGATGACGCAGGTCGGCGGCGGGCTGTTCTCGCTCGACGGACTCGACGTGGCCGAAGTCTGGCGCAGCGGCGAGTCGCTGAACGACTTCTTCCAAGTCAGCCTGACCGGCAACCAGTTCGGCGGCGGCGTGCTCTCGATGCTGGTCACGCTCGATGGCATCGCCGATGGCCCCGGGGGCGCGAACGACTTCCAGACCGTCGCGCTCGGCGGCTGGACGAATCTGATGTCGGTGACGATCACCGGCATCAACGCCTCTGGCGCGTTCGGCGACTATTCGATCGACAACCTGCTCGTCAACGTGATCCCCGAGCCGGGCACGTATGCGTTGATGCTTGCTGGCCTGGGGCTCGTTGGCTTCGCAGCGCGGCGGCGCATGTCCTGACGGTTTCGCTTTCGTTCGATTCAGCGGGCCCGCTTCGGCGGGCCTTGCCGTTTCTGAGGCCACCAGTGCGCCACGCTCTAGCAGCCGCACGGGTCGGAGCGGTTGCCGACGGCGAGCCGCGCTCACGCAAACCGCCCGTGCAAGTACCAGCCCTGCGCCGCATCCAGGCTGGGCAGACGCAGGCGATAGATCCACACGAGCGACGCATCGGCGGCCTGGGCGATGAAGTAGTCGCGCGCGGCGGTGCCATGCTCGTCCCACCAGCCGGCTTCGAT
>CAZVNC010000150.1:0-6257 GCA_964628305.1 uncultured Ideonella sp. | reverse complement strand
CCTCGAGCGCTACGCAATCGCGTTACCGCGCGCGGCGCGCGAGGGCCTGCAAAGTGGCGCCTTCGAAACGCCCAAACCGGGCGACGCACTCTTCGCCGGACACGCGGTGCACCTGATCGCGACGCCGCAGCAAAGCCTGGCCGCCGCCGCCGCGCTGGCGCGCGAAGCCGGCGTCGAAGCGCACATCCTGTCGGACGCGATCGAAGGCGAATCGCATGTCGTCGGCCGCGTCCATGCGGCGATCGCGCGCGCCGTCGCGCGTCGCGGCGAGCCGTTCGCGAAGCCCTGCGTGATCCTGAGCGGCGGCGAGACGACCGTGACAGTGCGAGCCAGGGGCGGCCGCGGCGGGCGGGCGACCGAGTTCCTGCTCGGCTGCGCGATCGGCTTGCAGGCCGAGCCAGGCGTGCATGCGCTCGCCGCCGACACCGACGGCATCGACGGCGTCGAAGACAACGCCGGCGCGATCGTCACCCCCAGCACGCTCGCGCGCGCAGCGGCGGTCGGCCTGCAGGCGCAGGACGCGCTCGACCGCAACGACGCCTACAACTTCTTTGCGCCGCTGGCCGATCTCGTCGTCACCGGCCCGACCTTCACGAACGTCAACGACTTCCGGGCGCTGCTCGTGGTCTGACGACGGGCGCATTGTCGCCACCGCATCCCGGCCCGCGGGCGGCGCGCGGCCAGGCTGTAGGACGCCGCCTACGACGAAATGGCGGTCGCGCGTCTTGCGTGCGATCGGCGATGCGGGCATGCTAGGCAAACGGTCCAGCCTCCGCCCCGTCGTGCGGACGCTTGCCGCGGTCGCATATTCCGATGCCCAAGCTGCGTGTGTTCATTGTCGAAGACAGTCCGGTCATTCGCGAGAACCTGATCGCAACGCTGGAGGAACTGCTGCCGCTCGAAGTTGTCGCCTGCGCCGAAGACGAGTACAGCGCGCTTCATTGGCTGCACGAGCACGCGCACGACTGCGACCTCTGCATCGTCGACATCTTTCTCAAGCAGGGTTCGGGACTCGCCGTGCTGCGCGCGTTGCGCGACGAGCGCCGCCGGCCGCGCTGCGTCGTACTCAGCAACTACGCCACAGCCGATGTGTGCAACTGGTGCCTCGAACTCGGTGCCGACCGGGTGTTCGACAAGTCGAATCAGATCGACGACCTGATCGGCTATTGCGCGCTGCTTGCCGACTGTGGCGGCGGGGCCGTTGCCGGCGCCGTTGGCGCCTGAAGATGGATCGGCCTCGCGGGCTACTGGATGAGACCGGCCTTCAGCGCGTAGTAGGTGAGGTCGCTGTTGGATTCGAGCGCCATCTTCTCCATCACCCGGCTGCGGTAGGTGCTCACGGTCTTCACACTGAGCGACATGCCGTCGGCGATACGGCCGATCGTCTCGCCCTTGGCGAGGCGCAGAAAGACCTGGAACTCGCGCTCGGAAAGCAGCTCGTGCGGCGCCTTCGCCGCCGTCGGATCCAGCCCGCTCGCAAGCTGTTCAGCGACTGCGGCAGAGATGTACTTGCGCCCGCGCGCGACGGTGCGGATCGCGTTGACGATCTCCTCGGGATCACACTCCTTGTTCAGGTAGCCGCTTGCACCTTGCTTGATCAGCATCGTCGCGTAGTGCGCTTCGGGGAACCCGGAGAGGATCAGGATCGGCAGCTCGGGCTTGCGGGCGTGGATTGCAGCCAGCGCATCCACGCCGCTCTGGTCGGGCATCGACAAGTCCAGCAGCAGCACGTCGAGGTCGCCCTGGCGGACGAGTTCGAGGGCCTCGCTGCCGTTGGCGGCCTCGCCGGTGACGCGCAGATCGACCTGGTCGGCGAAGAATTCACGCAACCCGGTGCGCACGATGGCATGGTCATCAGCGATCACGATCCGGATCATGTGCGGCCGCGTTGTGAAGTCATTCTGCCAAGCGAGTGTAGTATCCCGCCCGAGGGCCCGGCATGAAGAGGCGTATCAGGCTGCATGGCGAGCTGATCGCCGTCGTTGTAGCGGGACTCGCCGCTGTGCTGATGCTCGCCATCAGCACCACATCGCACTGGCGGGTGAACGAGGCGCGCGCCGAGTTGGCGTCGATCGACGAAGCCCGCATTCGCGTACAGCAACTGCTGCTCGCCGTGACCGACGCCGAGACCGCCCAGCGCGGCTTTCTGCTCACCGGCCGCAAGGAGTACGGCGATCCCTACCACGCGGCGCTGATGTCGCTGCCCGGGACGCGCGCCTGGCTGCGCGACCACTACGCCGGGCGTGCCGAGCTCGAGCAGACGTTGACCCGGCTCGACGAACTGGTCGAGGAGAAGCTCTCGGAGCTCGCACTGCTGATGAAGCTCTACGAGTCCGGCCGTGCCGACGATGCGCGCGAGATGCTGCTCACCAACATCGGCAAGGAACACATGGACGCGTTGCGATCGACCGCCCATGCATTGCTCGATGACGAGGCGCGGGGCGGCGAACTGATGCGCAAGCGCGTCGACCAGATTCTGATGCTGGACCGGATCGGCGTGGCGCTGATGACGGCGCTCAGCCTCGCCGCGCTGCTGATGTACCTGCGATCGACGCGCACGCTCGAAGCCGAGCGCGCCCGCCAGCAGGCCGCGATCCAGGCCGAGCGCGATCAACTGGAGGCGCAGGTCGCGCGCCGCACAGACGAACTGACGGTGCTGTCGCGCGACCTGATGACGGCTCGGGAGGACGAGCGCGCCCGTCTGGCGCGCGAGTTGCACGACGAACTCGGCGCCCTGCTGACCGCCGCCAAGCTCGACGTCGCCCGGATCAAGCCTCGCATCGCCGCGCTCTCGCCGGAGATGGGCGAGCGCTTGAGGCACCTCTCCGAGATGCTCGACAGCGGCATCTCGCTCAAGCGCCGCGTCATCGAAGACTTGCGGCCTTCGTCGCTCTCGAACCTCGGTTTGATCGCCGCTTTGCGCATCCTGATCGAGGATTTCGAGAAGCGTACCGAACTTGCGGTGCGATCCGATCTGCAGCCGGTGCCGCTGCGGCCCGAATGCGAGCTGACCGTCTATCGCCTGGTACAGGAGGCGCTGACCAACGTCGCGAAGTACGCCAAGGCGCGCAACGTCTACATCGTGCTCGGCGCGCGCGACGGCCTGGCGGTGATCGAAGTCAGCGACGACGGCGTCGGCTTCGATCCGGCGCACACGAAGATGGCGGGCAATGGCCTGCTGGGCATGCGCTACCGGGTCGAGGCCGAGTGCGGTGCATTGCGCGTGAAGAGCGCGCCGGGCGAAGGCACGAACCTGAAGGCGACGCTGCCGCTGCTCACGCGGGCAACAGCGATATAGCGTTCGCGGCCGCGCTGTCCGCATCGTCCTACAGCGGCAGGCGCGGACCGCCGACATCGCGTCGCGCCTCGCGCCGCTCCACGCGGGGCGAAGGTTTTCCTAGAGTGAAGGCATCGAGGCACATGCGGTGCTTCGATCCAAGCCACTCTTCAGGAGAACCGAAATGTTGCATTACGCCGTTGTGTTTCTCGTCATCGCACTCATTGCTGCGCTGTTCGGCTTTGGCGGTATCGCCGCCGGCGCCGCAGGCATCGCGAAGATCCTGTTCCTCGTCTTCATCGTGCTCGCCGTCGCCAGCTTCGTCTTCGGCCTGGTCAGGCGAGGTTGAGGGCACGCTCTCCCGAACTGCTTCGTCTCTGCCGTCCCGGCCCCGTGAAACCTTGAAAGGATCAGACACATGAATTCCCAGATTCCTTCGACCGCCGCCGATGCGGCAATGCGCTTCCTCGACAACGGCGCCGAGGCCGCTCGGCACGCGTCGAGCAGCCTTGGTGTCGCCAGGCGCGCGCAGGGCCGCGTATCGAGCCGCGTCGACAGCGCGCAGGACGCGGCCGCGGCGGTCGTCCAACCTGCCGTGGAACGCCCCCGGCAACTCGGCCAGCAGACGATGGCGCTGATGCGCAATGGCGCGCAGCAGTTGAGAGAACGAGCGCGCCATGCGAGGGACGCGACCATCGTTCATGTCCGCCAGCAACCGCTCGAGTCGGTGCTGATGGCGGCCGCGGTCGGCGCCGGGCTGATGGCGGTCGCCACCTACCTGACGCGTCGCCCTTGATCGACCCGCGGCAGCACACGCCGACTGCGTCGGCCGACATCTTCGTTCAACCACCAAGGAGAACCGAATGAACTCGAGACTTACTCTTGCCGCCGTCATCGCGTCGGCGTTCCTGATCGCCCTGCCAGGCTGCGCGGTGACGCGCGGCCAGGAGACCGTCGGTGCCTACGTCGATGACAGCGTGATCACGACCAGCGTCAAGGCCAAGCTGGTCGACGACAAGACAGTGGACGCCGCCGCCATCAGCGTCGAGACACTGGAGGGCACGGTGATGCTCTCCGGCTTTGCCAAGAGCAGTGCCGAGAAGACCACCGCCGAGAAGCTCGCCTGGAGCGTCAAGGGCGTGAAGTCAGTGCACAACGCGATCGTCGTTCGCAGCTGATCGACGACGCGCATCCATCTTTCAACCACAAAGGAGTCCGACATGAATTGGGATCGCATCAAAGGCAACTGGAAGCAGCTCGAGGGCAAGGTGCGGGAGCAGTGGGGCAAGCTCACCGATGACGACATCGGCATCATCGCCGGCCGCCGCGAACAACTTGCCGGCAAGGTGCAGGAGCGCTATGGCATCGCGAAAGAAGAGGCCGAGAAGCAGGTCTCAGCCTGGGAACGTCGCGCGACCGACGCGTGGTTCGCTCCCGACCGCGAACGGGATCGCATCTGAGCGCGCGGCGCGAGCTTGCACCTGCGGGTCGCGCGCGCGAGCGCAGAACAATCAACGTTGCATACGAAGGAAACACCATGAAATCGCATCCACCCCTCCAGATCACGACGCTGCTGAGCTTGCTGTCGGCCGGCTTTCTCATCGCCTGCAGCGATTCGTCGCAGCAGGCGGCCGGGGAGAAGCTCGACCAGAGCGTCGCGATGGCGCAGCAAAAGGGCGATGAGATCCAGTCCGATGTCAAGCAGAGTGCCGCCAAGCTCGAGGATCAGGCGTCCGCGATGGCGACCGAAGCCAAGAACGCGATGAGCGACGCGACGATCACGGCGCAGGTCAACGCGAGTCTGGCCAAGGATCCGGGCTTGAGTGTGATGAAGATCGATGTCGACACCACGCAGCACAAGGTGACCCTGAGCGGCACGGTTCCCGATGCGGCCGCGTCGTCACGAGCGGCGCAGCTTGCGCAGGCCGTCGAAGGCGTGACGAGCGTCGACAACCAACTCGTCGTCAAGTAGTCTCGAACCCGGCGTCGAGCCAGCGCCGCAGCCGGGCCGCCGCGCAACAGCGGGCGCGGCCCGGCGCATTCTGCAAGGCCTGCCGCGGCCGCGGATGCGTGGGCGTCACGGCTTCCCATTGCGCTGACAAAGCGCTCCTGGCAGGTTCGCTGCGCCAGCGCGCCGCCGCGTCATTGATCTGGCGCAACACAAGATGAGGCCCGGCAAGCCAAAGTCCGCCCGAACGATGGCCATCGCGTGCGCGGTGAACGAAACGGACGATCGCTTGCAATGAACTCCGCCACTCCCGAGCTCGTCATTTCGCGCGCGCCTCGCATCCCGCAGGCACGCAGCGCGGCACGCGCTGCCGCGGCCGGTCATGCGGTGCGCTGGGACGAAGTGCTGGGCGCTCCCGCCACGTCGCGCGCCGATGTCGACGCGCTCGACGCGATCGCCGAATTGCGCAGTGTCGGCGCCGGCAAGGCGGTCTTCGCACGGGGCCAATCGTCGCGCGCGCTCGTCGTCCTGCAGAGCGGAGATGTCGCGATGGGCGTGGTCGCGGCGGGCGGCGCGATGCGCACCGAGCGTCTGGTGCACGGCCCGGCCTGGTTGGATCCAAGTTCGGTGTGGCTCGACGGTGCGCACGTTCTTGATGCCGTCGCGCTGACGCCGGTGCGCGTCGCCGAACTGGCGCACGCGCCGCTGCAGGCTCTCCTCGATCAGCGCCCGCAGCTGGCGCGGGCCCTGCTCGTAAGCCTGGCGCGCGAGGTGCAGCGCCTGACGGTTCACACCCACGAACTGATGCACAAGGACGCACCGGCGCGCCTCGCGAGCTGGCTGTGTGCGCGCCAAGAGGCGGACGGTGCCGATGCGAATCGCGGCGTCGTGCAGCTCGTCGAGCGCAAGAGCGACATTGCGTCGCAGCTCGGCATGACGCCGGAGACGATGTCGCGCCTGATGCGCAACCTGTCCGACAGGGGCATGATCGAGGTCGAAGGCTACACGGTCCGCGTGCTCGATCTGAAGGCG
>CAZVNC010000149.1:0-6308 GCA_964628305.1 uncultured Ideonella sp. | reverse complement strand
GGATGACGAAAGGCGCGCGGCTCATGCTCTCGACGCCGCCGGCCAGCATCAGTTCAGCCTCGCCGCACTTGATCGCGCGCGCCGCGGTGCCCACGGCGTCCATCCCCGAGCCGCACAGGCGATTGACCGTCGCGCCAGGTACGCCCGCCGGCAGGCCCGCCAGCAGCGCGGCCATGCGGGCGACGTTGCGGTTGTCCTCGCCGGCCTGGTTGGCACAGCCGTAGATCACATCGTCCACGGCCGCCCAGTCGAGCGCGGAATGGCGGGCGATCAGCGCGCGGATTGGCACCGCGCCGAGGTCGTCGGTACGCACCGACGAGAGCGACCCGCCATAGCGGCCGATGGGCGTGCGGATGGCGTCACAGATGAATGCGTGGGTCATGGTCGTGTGTGTAGTCAATAGATCACCTCTCCGGACTGATTGGTCGCATGGAGCGCGATGGTCATGTGGCGATCAGGGCTGATGGGCAAGACCGCCGCTCGCGCATCGTCAACATGACCGACTCCGGCCGCCATGTGTGGCAGGCGCTGGCGCTACCCAAGGTCCGCGCCTACTACGAGGACATCCTGGGCGACTTCTCGGTCAACGACGTCACCCACATGCTGCACTACCTGCTCAAGATGCTCGACAACATGCAGCGCCTGGATCAGGCGTGGGTCGGGGCTGCCGAGGACGACAGCGTTGCGTCATAGAGCGTCAAATGGGCCTTCGATGGGGTCGGGCAGCAGGCCTCGCCGCCCGATGGCCTCGACTGATCGGCTGCGGCTGAACCCACAGGATCGACGGTTGGCGCAAATCGCGTCATGAACAGTGCGCCCTTCGAGTGGAAGCCCCGCTGCCGCCAGCCCCGCCACTCGATGCCGACATAATGGGCGACAGCGACATCTTCGACGAGTTTGGCGTGGTACGGCATCTTGTGAATTCGGTGGCGGTAGGCAGCTTCGAGCGCACGTGCGACCTCCATGCCCACATCGTTGCCGACGCTACGAGGAACATCGTTTCAGTGAGGTGGCTATGACCTGCTACGCGATCGACGGCATCGGCCCGGTGGTCGACCCGACGGCACATGTACATCCGAGCGCAGTGCTGATCGGCGACGTCATCGTCGGGCCCGGGTGCTACGTCGGCCCATGCGCAAGTCTGCGCGGTGACTTCGGCCGCATCGAACTGCAGCGTGGAGTCAACGTGCAGGATGCCTGCGTGCTGCACAGCTTTCCGAACCAGGACGTGACCGTCGAGGAAAACGGCCACATCGGCCATGGCGCGGTGCTGCACGGCTGCGTCGTGCGCCGCGATGCGCTGGTGGGAATGAACGCGGTCGTCATGGACGGCGCCGAAGTGGGCCCCGAGTCCGTCGTCGCAGCCGGCGCCATCGTGCCAGCGGGTCGCAAGCTGCCGCCACGTTCGCTGGTGGTCGGCGCGCCGGCCAAGGTGCTGCGCACTCTGGGCGATGACGATGTCGCGCGCAAGCGCGAAGGCACCGCGACGTACCACCAGCTGACCGAACGCTGCCTGGCTTCATTGCGGGAGGTCGCGCCGCAGACCCATGTCGCGCCGGACCGCCGGCGGCTCGAGTTGCCCGGGCTGCGACCGCTGACCCAGCGGCCATCGCCCTGAAGCACGACCCGTCAACGCAAGCTGTGCGGCGGGCTAGAACGAACCGAACATCGTGCCGAGCACGATCACGACGACGAGCGCGAGCAGCGCGCTGACGATGCCGACCATCACGATGTCGAAGTAGCTCTGCTTGTGCGTCGCGCCGCACACCGCGAGCAGCGTGACGACGGCGCCGTTGTGCGGCAGGCTGTCGAGCGAGCCGGCGCCGATCGCGGCGACGCGGTGCATCAGCGCCGGATCGATGCCGCACTGCGCGGCGAGCGCCATGTAGGTCTCGCCGAGCGCGCCGAGCGCGATCGTCAAGCCGCCGGACGCGGACCCGGTGAGAGCAGACAGCACGTTGGTCGACAACGCAAGGCCGACGAGCGGGCCGCCCTCGATGCCGAGCACCCAGTCGCTCACCACCTGGAACGCCGGCAGCGCGGCGACGACGGCGCCGAAGCCGACCAGGCTCGCGACGCTGAGCACCGGCAGCGCCGACGCGTTGAGCCCGGCGTCGACCGTCTCGCGCAAGGTCTTCAGCCGGCCGCGGTTGACGACGTAGAGGACGATGATCGCCGCGATCAGCGCGACGATCACCGACCACACGCCGCCGACGCTCGCAAGCGACGTCTCGCCCCAGCGCACATCGGCCAGGAAGCTCGTGTCCAGGCGCGGCAGCACGACGAGCGACATGACGAGGTTGACGACCATCACGACGACGAGCGGCAGCATCGCGACGCCGATCCCCGGCGGCTGCAGGCTGCGCTTGCCGTGCTCGATCTCGGCCGGGTCGAACGATCCGGCGACGGTTGCGCGCTCGCGCACTACGGCGTCGGCGGCGGCGTCTTCGGCGGTCGTGATCGGCCCGCCGAAGCCTTCGCCGGCGCGCTGCGCGGCGCGTTCGGCGCGGCCGAGCCACCACAGGCCGAAGCCGAGCATCACCGCCGAGGCGATGATCCCGAGGCCGGGCGCGGCAAACGGCGTCGTGCCGAAGAACGGCATCGGGATCGCGTTCTGGATCGCCGGCGTGCCCGGCATTGCCGTCATCGTGAAGGTCGTCGTGCCGAGCGCGACCGCCGCCGGCAACAGCCGGTTCGGAATGTTCGCGGCGCGAAACAGCGCCTGCCCCATTGGCGCGATGACGAACATCGCGACGAACAGGCTGACGCCGCCATACGTGACGAGCGCGCCGGCCAGCACCACCGACAGCACCGCGCGCGTCGGCCCGAGCTTGTCGGTCATGAACTGCGCGATCGCGCTCACCGAGCCGCTGTCGTCCATCAGCTTGCCAAAGAGGGCGCCGAGCAGGAAGAGCGGAAAGAACTGCGCGATGAAGCCGGCCGCCGAGCCCATGAAGGTCTGCGTCCAGTGCGCGAGCAGCGGCTCGCCCGCGAAGGCCGCCGCGACGAGCGCCGCGAGCGGCGCCAGACCGAGCACGCTCCAGCCGCGGTACGCGAGCCAGACGAGCAGACCGAGGCCCGCGAAGATGCCGAGCAGACCCATGCTCAAACGGTTTCCAGGTAGGTGTCCAGATCGAGCGTCGAGCGCTTGCCGAGGTCGTCGCCGTGCTCTTCGAGGAAGCGCTGCGTGACGCGCCGGCCCTCGTCGCGCAACGCGACCAGGAAGGGCCATTCGGTGATCAGTTTGGACGACGAGTCGAGTTCGGTGACGCGCTCGGTGGCGATGCGGTGGATGCGCATGCCGGCCCACTTGCGGCCCTCGACGCTGCCGGCATCGGCCGCCTTGCGCAGCAGCGCGATCATGCGCAACTCCTTGAGCAACGGCGAGTTGAACGACACCTCGTTCAGCCGGTTCAGGATGTCGCGCGCCGTTTTCGGCACGCCGTGGCGCTCGATCGGGTTGATCTTGACGATGATCGTGTCGCTGCTGCTGCACTCGCGTACCAGCGGCGTGATCGTCGGGTTGCCGATGAAGCCGCCGTCCCAGTAGTGCTCGCCGTCGATCTCGACCGCCTGGAACATCGTCGGCAGGCAGCCCGAGGCGAGCAGCACGTCGGGCGTGATCTCGGGGTTGCGAAACACGCGCCCGGCGCCGGTCGTGACGTTGGTCGCGGTGATGAAGAGCTTGATCGGCGAATCGGCGAGGCAGGCGAAGTCGACCGTCTCGGCAAGGATGCCGCGCAGCGGATGCGTGCCCAGCGGGTTGAGTTCGTAGGGCGAGAAGATGCGCGACAGCATCTCGGTTGCCAGGTACATCGGCGAGTGCTCGAGCGTCCACTTGCCGGTCAGCATCTCGAGCGGGCCGCGCTGGATCGGGCTGAAGCGCGCCGCGTCCGACATGCTCTTCCAGAACGTCGCCAGCGCAGCCTTCGCCCCGTCGGCACCGCCGTGGACGTAGCCGCTTGCCATCACCGCGGCGTTCATCGCGCCGGCCGAAGTGCCCGAGATGCCGTCGAACTGGAGCCAGGGCTCGTCGAGCAGGCGATCGAGCACACCCCAGGTGAAGGCGCCATGCGCGCCGCCGCCCTGCAACCCGAGGTCGATCGGCACCGGTTTGCGGCGCGACGCGCGCGGCTTGGAGTCGGGAGTATTGTGCATCGCAGCATAATAACTGCGATCTTGGCCATTTCGAAGCCGCATCCGCCTCTGAAGAGCAATGTCGAATTCGACGCCGCGTTCCAGCGCGGCCTTTAAGCCCGCGTCAGGGGGGCTCGGGCGATTCGAGCGGTCGTGCCGGGATCGTCAGTTCAGGCGCTGGTTCTTCCGCAACTGCACGCACTGCGGATGCTTGGTGAAGTTTCGCTTCGCGCACTGCGTCTGCATGCACTGGTACAGCGCGTAGCCGCTCTTGCCGGTGCAGGCGGCGCGCGGCGCGGGCTGCGGGCGCGCCGCAGCAACGACCGGCGGCTTGGCCTCGGCCTGCGGCGCGGCGGGCTCCGGGGTGGCCGCGGCCACGACCGGTGACGGCGGTGGCTCGCCAGGGTCAGCGTCGTGCGCAGTCGCTGCCGCCGGTGCTGGCAACCGACTCGGCGGCGGTGCGGGCGGCGGTGCGACCGGCGCCGCAACGGGAGCCGCCACCGGCAGATCGCCCGCAGCGAACTCGGCGGCCGGGTTCTCGTTGCGCATGAGCAGCAGCATGACCGCCGCGACGACGACGACCGCTGCCGCCAGCCATGCGGCCGGGCTGCGCTGCCACACCGCACGCAACTCGCGTTGCCACGGCGCGGGCGGCTGGGCGGATGGCGGCGCGGGTCGCAACTCGGGCGCGGCGGGCTGCGCGGCTGCGGGCTCGGCCGCCTTGGCAGACGCGGCTTGCTGCTGCGCATCAGCCTCCACACCCGCCATTGCCGAGACTCGCGCAAGGGTCTGGTCGAGGTCGGCCAGCATGTGGGCGATGGCTGCATTGGCTGCGGCCGGCGCAGCGGCAGGCGCCGATTCGGCACCCTTCGCGGTGACAGCTTCGGCGGCGTCCGGCGTCGGCTGGGTCGGTGCCGCTTGTTCGGGCTCAGGCTCGGCAGGCGCGGGCGGCGCGTCCGCGGCGCTGTCATCGCGCTCGGGTGCGGCATCGGCGTCGTTGGACGGCGCCGCAGCGATGCGCGGCGCGGGCCAGACCGGCACGGTCGATGCAAACAGCGCTTCGTCGATCATGTGGCGCAACTGGGCCACGCTCTGCGGCCGGTCCTGCGGCGCTTCGGCAAGGCAGGCATCGAGCGCGCGCAGCCACGGCGCATCCGTCACTGTTGCGTGCGGCGCGCGTCGCCCGGCAGCGTCCGGGCGCCTTGCCGGCTGTGCCGCGGCGAGTCCGGTCGCGGGCGGCGGCAGTTCGCCGTCGATGCAAAAGTGCAGCGTCGTCGCCAGCGCGTAGAGGTCGGTCCACGGCCCCGTTGCCTGTCCGGGCGACGGGTTGCGCAACTCGGGCGCGGCAAAGCCCGGTTCGAGCGCAGCCATCATGTCCTGCGTTCGCCCGCTGATCAGCTTGGCGCGCACGGCGTCGAAGCCGAGCAGCAGCAGGTGCCCGTCGTCGCGCAGCAGGATGCGGCCCGGCGCGAGCGCGCCATGCACCCAGCCTTCGGCGTGCAGTACCGAGAGGGCGCCGAGCAGATCCTCGAGCCAGCGCTGCAGCGTCGCCGCATCCGGCGCTTCGGCGAGCGCGCGGCGATGCGCGAGCAGCGTCGGCCCGGTGCACAGGCGCATCGTGCGGTACACGGTGCCGTTGCGCTGGAGCACGCGGTCGATGCGCAGCAGCGACGGATGCTCGCAGCGTGCCAGCGTCTGTGCCTCGCCGATGAAGGCCTGACGCCCTTGCTCGAACGCATGGCCCTGGATGCGCGTGCGCAGCACGACGCGGCCGTCGGTGCTGCGCAGCGCCATCGCCTCGGGCATGTACTCCTCTACCGCGACCTGCATTCCGAGCGCGTGATCGAACGCGCGATAGACGATCGCAACGCCGCCCTCGACGAGCGTCTGTTCGATCTCGTAATCGTCGAGCCGCGTGCCGGGAGGAAGGGCCCGATCGGGTGCCGCGGCGGCGGCCGACCAGTTCGCCGGCTTCGTCATCTCGCGATCGGCATGTGGCATGGCAGGCGCATTATTCCCCTGTGTGCGCCGCTGTGCGCGAAGTGTTGGTCACGGGCCACGCATCGGAGGGCATGTGCCTGCGCCAGCGATCGTCTCAGTTAACCATGCCGCCAACGTACCAACTGCTGCGCATGAACCGGATCCTCCCAAGCGACCGCCGCGGATCCGGC
>CAZVNC010000148.1:2867-6338 GCA_964628305.1 uncultured Ideonella sp. | reverse complement strand
GGCCGCGTGCCCCAGCGAGACGATGCCGGCATAGCCCAGGATCAGGTCGAGCGAAAGCGCGAACAGGGCCGTGATCGCGATCTGCGGCAGGAGCCCCAGATCCTCGGGGACGGCGAAGTACCCGACCACCGGCAGCAGCCAGAACAGGGCTTCGGGCCAGGTCCAGCCTGCCGCGCGGCGCAACGGCCCGGCGTCGAAGCCGGTGGCGTGCGGCGTCGCGTGCGGCGTCATCGGGCGGCGACGCGGCCGAACAGGCCCTGCGGTCGCACGATCAGCACCACGATCATGACGGCGTAGATCACGAACGCGCCGACCTGAGGCACGAAGTACTTGCCGGCGACATCGAACACGCCCAGCATCAGCGACGCGTAAAGCGATCCCTTGATGTTGCCGCTGCCGCCGACCGCGACCACGATCAGGAAGTACACCATGTACTTGATCGGAAACTCGGGGTCCATGCCGAGCATCTCGACGCCGAGCGCGCCGCCCAGGCCGGCCAGGCCGGAGCCGAGCGCGAAGGTGGCGACGAACACGCGGTCGACGTCGATCCCCAGCCCGCGTGCGGCGCGCGGGTTGTCGACCGAGGCGCGCAGCCGGGCACCGAAGGCGGTGTACGCCACCATCCACTGCAAGCCAAACGCCAGCGCCAAGCCGACCACGATCAGGAACAGGCGGTAGATGCCGATGTCCAGGCCCGGCAGGTTCAACTGACCCGTCAGCATGGCCGGCAATTGCAGCGGCTGCTGCTGGGCGCCGAACAAGTAGTGCGCGCCCGACACCGCGACGAACACGAGTCCGATCGAGAACAGCACCTGATCCAGGTGCGACGCGCCATAGAGCCGCCGGTACAGCAGCCGCTCGAGCACCACGCCCAGCAGCGCCGCGGCGGCCGCCGCCAGCGGCAGCGTGGCGAGGAACGGCACGCCCGCACGGTTGAGCAGCAGCACGCAGGCATAGCCGCCGGCCATTGCGAACGCGCCGTGCGCCAGGTTGATGAAGTTCATCAGCCCGAGCGTGACCGACAGGCCCACGCTGATCAGGAACAGCAGCACGCCCGAGGCGATGCCGTCGAACAGGATCGTCACCGCAGGCTCCTGGCGCGGGCGATTGTGCGGGCGCGCGTAGACGCGCCGATCACTGCTTGCCCGGATCCTTGAAGTTGTCGACCTGGTCGAACTCGACGTTCTGCAGCTTGCCGTCGACGCGCTCGGTCTTGCGGATGTAGATGGTCTGCACGATGTCGCGGGTTTCGGGATCGATGCTGACCGGCCCGCGCGGGCTGGTCCACTTCATGCCCTTGGCCGCTTCGACGAACTTGTCGGCGTCGGTCGAACCGCCGGTCTTCTTCAGCACCTCGGCGATCAGGTGCATGCCGTCGTAGCCGCCGACCGACATGAAGTTCGGCCGGTCCTTCGGATAGGCCTTGTAGTACGCGGCGACGTAGGCCTGGTTCTCGGGCGACTTGTGCGCCTCGGAATAGTGGAACGAGGTCACCAGCCCGAGCGCCGAATCGCCGACCGCCTCCAGGATGTCCTCGTCGGGCAGGTCGCCGGTCGAGATCAGCCGGATTCCGGCCTGCTCCAGGCCGCGCTCCTTGAAGCCCTTCATGAAGGCGATCGTCTCGGCCCCGGGCGGCAGGAACAGGAACACCGCGTCTGGCTTGGTGTCCTTGATCTTCTGCAGGAAAGGCGCGAAGTCGGGGTTCTTCACCGGCGCGCGCACCTCGCCGACGATCTGCCCGCCGGCGGCGGTGAAGGTCTTCTTGAACTGGGCTTCGGCGTCGATCCCCGGGCCGTAGTCGGCGACCAGCGTGAAGACCTTCTTGATGCCGTTCTTGGCCGCCCAGGTCGCGATCGGCGCGCTGTTCTGCGGCAGCGTCATCGAGGTGCGGATGATGTAGGGCGACTTGGTCGTGATCGCCGACGTCGCGGCGTTCATCACGATCATCGGCTTCTTCGCCTCGGTGGCGAGCGGTGCGACCGCGAAGGCCGAGGGCGTCAGGCCGAAGCCGGCGAGGATGTCGACCTTGTCCTTCACCACCAGTTCTTGCGCGAGGCGCTTGTCGATGTCGCCGGAGGTGCCGGGGTTGTCATCCTTGAGGATCAACTCGACCTTGCGACCGCCGTAGGTGTCGCCGTGCTGCGCCAGGTAGAGCTTGACGCCGTGCTCGATCTGCTTGCCGTAGGCGGCGAACGGCCCCGACATCGGCAGGATCAGGCCGATCTTCACCGGATCGGCCGCAAAGGCCGCGCCCGCAACCGCCAGTCCGCAGGCCAGGCCGGCCAGAGTCTTCAACACCTTCATGCAAGCATCTCCTCGAGGTTTCGGTGGACGTGCCGGCCGTCCAGACACACAGGGTCACTGTCGCAGATCGGACCCAAGCGGCAATCGGGTCAAGCCCGCAGTATGCGCCGGGCGCGACGGGGTGGATGTTGGCCCAGTGTGCCGGCGGGTTGCGCGGCCGGCCTTGACCAGGGTCATCCTCATCGCGACGAACCGCGAAAGAAGGAGGCCGTGCTCAGGCGCGCGCGGCGGCGCAGCAGACGCACTCAGCGCTGGCGAACGACCGAGCTGGCGCGAGCCCCCGGCTGCGGCTGAATGCCCTACAACAGCCAGGTCACCGCCGCCAGGCCCGTCAGCGTCATCGACAGCGTGTAGGGCAGCGCCATCAGCACCATGCGCACGTAGGACAAGCGGATCAGCGGTGCCAGCGCCGAGGTCAGCAGAAACAGGAACGCCGCCTGCCCGTTCGGCGTCGACACGCTGGGCACGTTGGTACCGGTGTTGACCGCCACTGCCAGCAGGTCGAACTGCGCGCGGTCGATGCGGCCGCTCTTCAGCGCGTCGCTGACCTCGTTGATGAAGACGGTAGCGATGAACACGTTCTCGGTCATCGTCGAGAGGACGCCGTTGACGACGTACAGCGCCGCCGGCTGCAGTCCGCGCGGCAGATCCAGCACCATGCCGAAGACCGGCCGCAGCAGGTGCTGGTCGTGGATCACCGCGGCGACGGCGAAGAACACCACCAGCAGCGCGGTGAACGGCAGCGCCTCCTCGAACGCGCGGCCCAGCCGCCGTTCGTCGACGATGCCGAGGAACGAGGTTGCCAGGATGATGACCGACACGCCGATCAGCCCGACCGCGGTCAGGTGCAGCGCCAGCCCGGCGATCAGGAACACCAGCACCGCGGCCTGCGTGACCAGCACCGCTGTGTCGCGCTTGTTGCGCCGGCGGCTCTCGGCCTGGTCGTAGGCGACCAGCACGGCGCGCACCGATTCGGGCAGCTCCGCACCGTAGCCGAACAGGCGCAGGCGCTCGAGCAGCACGCAAGTCAGCAGCCCGACGGCGACCACCGGGATCGACACCGGCGCCATGCGAATGAAGAACTCGCCGAAGTCCCATCCGGCCAGCGAACCGATCAGCAGGTTCTGCGGCTCGCCGACCAGCGTCATCACACCGCCCAGCGCGGTG
>CAZVNC010000148.1:0-2857 GCA_964628305.1 uncultured Ideonella sp. | reverse complement strand
CTCCAGGTCGTCCAACTGCACCAGATCCCACTCGAAGCTGGTGGCCTGCAGGATGGAGTGGAGCTGCTCGGCGTCGGCATCGGCGTCGGCGGCGTGCGGCACCGGGTGGGCGGCCGGCGGGGCGGGCTCGTCACGCTCCAGGTGGCGGGCGGACGCGACCCGGTGGTACACGCCGTAGAAGCCCATCGCCACGGTGATGATGATCGCGATGCCGGTCAGCGCGTCCAGGAACGCCGACAGCATCACCGTGACCGAGGTGAACGACAGCATCAGCAGCGTCTTCGAGCGGATGCGGATCACGAGCTTGGTCATCATGTACAGCAGCAGGTCCTTCAGGAAGAACACGCCCGCGACCATGAAGATCAGCAGCAGGATCACGTCGAAGCCGCGCACCACCTCGAGGTAGACCTGCTGCGGCGAGGTCATGCCGATCGCCACCGCCTCGATCGCCAGCAGCCCGCCCGGCTGCAGCGGGTAGCAGCGCAGCGACATCACCAGCGTGAACAGGAACTGGCACAGCAGCAGCCAGCCGGCGACGTAGGGCGCAACCGCGAAGAGCAGCGGGTTCAGCAGCAGGAAGCCGACGATCGTGTGCTTGTACCAGGGCGGCGAACTGCACAGGAAGTTCTGCAAGAACGCCTGCGCAAGATTGGGTTGACTCATCCGGCTCCTCGGTTCGTGCGGCGCGTCGTTGCTTGTAGGATTCGCCCGGCGCGGCCATAGCGCGGACCATAGCCGCCATCATGCCCAAAACGACGCCGGACTTACCATGAAGCTGGACCGCATCCTGGCGATCGCCGACCGCGACGACCCGCGGCAACTGGCGGTGCGCGCCGCGCTCGAGCTGCTGCCGGCCGCGGGACACGTGCGCGTCGCGGGCTTCGTCCACGAACCCGCGGCGGACGAACCCGGCGTGCTGTCGGTCACGGCGGCGGCCGCGCTGCAGCGCGCGCTGCGCGCCGACAAGCGGCGCTGGCTGAAGCGAGACACCGCCGGCCTGCTGCCGGGCGGCGGCCGCTCCAGCATCGAGGTCGTCTGGACGCCGGACCTGGTGGACTGGGTGGTCGACGCGGTGGCGCGCGACGCCATCAGCCTCGTCGTCAAGGCCGGAAACCGCAGCGAAAGCTTCTTCTACACCCCCACCGACTGGCGGCTGCTGCGCAGTTGCCCGGTGCCGGTGCTGATCGCCGGCCCGCGTCCGCGCGGCAAGGCGCGCCGCATCCTGGCGGCGGTCGACGCTGTCAGCACCGACCGGGTGCAAGCGGCGCTGAACCGCAAGGTGCTGGCGGCGGCGGCCGGCCTCGGCGCCGCTTTGGGCGCGCGGGTCCACGCGGCCTACGTGGTCGCGGTGTCCACCGTGGCCCGGGATATGGATTTGGTGGACCCGGCGGCGCTGGAGCGCCGGGCGCGCGCCCGGCTCGGCCCGTCGCTCGCCGCGCTGGCCGGCGAATACGGCATTGGCGCGGCGGACGTGCTGATCCAGGCCGGTCCGCCGGAGCGCGTGTTGCCCGCCATCGCCGGCCGGCTGAAGGCCGACATCGTCGTCATGGGCACCGTAGGCCGCACCGGCGTCGCCGGCAAGTTGCTGGGCAACACCGCCGAGCAGGTGCTGCAGCGCTTGCGCACCAGCCTGTTGGCGGTGCGGCCGGACTGAAACTTCAGGTCTGCAGCTTGCGCCCCAGGCGTTGCTCGACGCGCAGGGTCTTGCTCTTCAGCCGCCCGGCCGGGCCCTGCCGATAGTCGACCTTCAGGTTCAGGCCGATGCGGGTGCAGTCGCGCTCCAGTTCGCGAAAGCAGGCGCTCACGACGGCGATCACCGCGTCCCATTCGCCCTCGAGAATCGTGCCCATCGGCGTCAACTGGTAGGGCACGCCGCTGCGGTCGATAACGTCGAGGATGCGCGCGACGTAGGCGCTGAGGCTTTCGCCCTCGCCGTGCGGGGCCATCGAGAATTCGAGCAGGACCATCGCAGGTCTCCTTCAATCTGCTTTGGCAGGTTATCGCGCGGCGAAATCGCCTTGGTACGCCGGCTTCAGGAACTTCGCGAACACGTCGGCCGGCACGTCGACGGTCTGGGTTCCGTACACGTAGGGCGCGACCTGGTAGGGCGCAAAGATGAGCGTCAGGCCAGGGCTGGCGGCGCTGCCGTACGCGCCGGCGCGAAGCGTGAAGCGTGCGTAGTTGGCCGCCGTCGGCTTGCTGCCCTCGTCGAGCATCTGCCGCATGTTGGATTTCCATTCCTCGAGGGCCTGCGGGGTGCCTTCGCCGGGCTTGGGCGCGTCGGCCAGGAAGCGCTCGAGCAGCACGGCGTGCGCGACGCGCGCCAGCGCCTTGCGCGCGCCGTCGGGGTCGCTGAACAGGTCGTCCAGCGTCACCAGTCGCCCGGCCCTGCGGTCGAACACGAAGGAGCCCAGCACCGGCATCGGATGCGCGCCGCCAGTGTCCGAGCCGCCCGACTCGGCCACGCTGGTGAATGCCGGCGTGCTGGCCGCGACCTTGAAGTCCAGGAACAACTGGAGCTGCCGATCGGCAAACTCCGGCAGTTGCTGTGGATCCGGCAGCGCCTGCATGAAGTCGCGCTTCGCGTCGTCGGCGCTCGCGCGCAATGCGTCGGCCAGCGGCTTCTCGTCGGCCGCCAGCGTCGGCAGGTTGATCGAGATCTTGTAGCGTCTGCTGGTGGCGTGGTCCGCGGGCAGACCCGCGGCGTCCGCAGTCGCGTCGGCCGCCGTTGACGCCGCATCGGCGGCTGCCGGGGGCGCCGGCGATGGCGTGCACGCGGTCAGCAGCAAGGCGGTGGCGGCGCACGCCAGACACGGGAGGATGGGGGATCTCATCGACATGCCCAGCTTGGAAGTGC
>CAZVNC010000147.1:0-6368 GCA_964628305.1 uncultured Ideonella sp. | reverse complement strand
TCCGGCGCTGCTCTTCGCCCGCGCGGCTGGCCGAAGTAGATGTCGCCCGTCAGCTCGCGGATGATCAGGATGTCGAGGCCGGCGACCAGTTCGGGCTTCAGGCTCGACGCGTCGGTGAGCTGCTCGTAGCAGATCGCCGGACGCAGGTTGGCGAACAGTTGCAGATGCTTGCGCAGCCCGAGGATCGCCTGCTCGGGGCGCAGCACACGCTCCAGTTTGTCGTACTTCCAGTCGCCGACGGCGCCGAACAGCACCGCATCGGCCGATCTTGCGAGCGCGAGCGTCGCGTCCGGCAGCGGATGGCCGCTGGCCTCGAAGGCCGCGCCGCCGACCGGCGCCTGCTCGATCTCGAAGCGCAGATCGAGCGCCGCGAGCACCTTGCGCGCCTCGGCGACGATCTCGGGTCCGATGCCGTCTCCCGGCAGGATCGCAATCTTCATCAGGAATCGACTTTCTCGCTTGCCAGCCGGCGGACGGCCGGTCTTGAATGAGTTGGAATGGCCTACAGCGTCTTCGCGAGCCACGGCATGCGCAGCAGACGCTCGGCTTCGAAAGCGCGGATCTTGTCGGCGTGCCGCAGCGTGAGACCGATGTCGTCGAGGCCGCCGAGCAGGTAGTGCTTTCGATAGGGCTCGATCTCGAAGCGCAGTTCGCTTGCGTCGGGCTTCACGATCGTCTGGCGCTCGAGATCGATCGTCAGCGCATAGCCGACGAACGCGGCCACGTCATCGAACAGGCGCGACAGTTCGTGCTCGGGCACGACGATCGGCAGCAGCCCGTTCTTGAAGCAGTTGTTGTAGAAGATGTCGGCGTAGCTCGACGCGATGATGGCGCGAAAGCCGTACTGCTCGAGCGCCCATGGCGCGTGCTCCCGCGACGAGCCGCAGCCGAAGTTGCTGCGCGCCAGCAGGATCGACGCCCCCTGAAAGCGTGGCTGGTTCAGCACAAAGTCCGGATTCGGCCGGCGCGACGCCGGATCCTGCCCCGGCTCGCCCGGGTCGAGGTAGCGCCAGGCGTCGAACAGGTTCGGCCCGAAGCCACTGCGCAGGATCGACTTCAGGAACTGCTTCGGGATGATCGCGTCGGTGTCGACGTTGTCGCGGTCGAGCGGCGCGACGAGACCCTTGTGAGTGCGGAAAGCCTGCATCGTTCGGCCCTACTTCTTCTTGCTAGCGTCTTCGATCGACTGCCCGGCCGCCTTGATGTCCTTGCCCATGCCGTTGACGGTGTTGCAGCCGACCAGCAGCACCACGACCGAGAGCATCGCAAGCGAAAGGATGGTTCTCATCGTCATCTCCTCAGGCCAGCCGTCGCACGTCGACGAAGTGGCCTTGCATCGCCGCCGCCGCCGCCATCGCCGGGCTGACCAGATGGGTTCGGCCGCCCGCACCCTGGCGGCCCTCGAAGTTGCGGTTGCTCGTCGACGCGCAACGCTCGCCCGGCTCGAGCCGATCCGCATTCATCGCCAGGCACATCGAGCAGCCCGGCTCGCGCCATTCGAAACCCGCGGCCCTGAAGATCGCATCCAGCCCTTCGCGCTCGGCCTGCGCCTTCACGAGGCCGGAGCCGGGAACGACCATCGCGAGCCTGACGTTCGGTGCGACCTTGCCGCCTATCCGGCGCACGACGGCGGCGGCGTCGCGCAGATCCTCGATGCGGCTGTTGGTGCAGGACCCGATGAAGACCTTATCGATGCGGATGTCGACTACGGCCGTGTTCGGCTCGAGGCCCATGTAGGCGAGCGCGCGTTCGATCGCAGCGCGCTTGCCGGCATCCTTCTCCTTGTCCGGATCGGGCACGCGATCCTCGATCGAGACCACCATCTCGGGCGAAGTGCCCCAGGTGACGTGCGGAACGAGTTGCGAGGCGTCGATCGTGACGACCTGGTCCCACGCCGCACCTGCATCCGATTGCAGCGTGCGCCAGTAGGCGACCGCCTGATCCCACTCGACGCCCTTGGGCGCCATCGGCCGGCCCCTGACGTAGGCGATCGTCGTCTCGTCGACCGCGACGAGCCCGGCGCGCGCGCCCGCTTCGATCGCCATGTTGCAGATCGTCATCCGCCCTTCCATGCCGAGAGCACGAATCGCCGCACCGGCGAACTCGATCGTGTAGCCGGTGCCGCCCGCGGTGCCGATGCGCCCGATGACGGCGAGCGCGATGTCCTTCGCGCTGCAGCCGCGCGAAAGCGTGCCGTCGACCTGCACCCGCATGTTCTTCGCCTTCTTCGCGATCAGGGTCTGCGTCGCAAGCACGTGCTCGACCTCGCTCGTGCCGATGCCGTGCGCCAGCGCGCCGAACGCGCCGTGCGTGGAGGTGTGCGAATCGCCGCAGACGACCGTCATGCCCGGCAGCGTGGCGCCCTGCTCCGGCCCGATCACGTGGACGATGCCCTGGCGCTTGTCGAGGAACGGAAAGTACGCCGCCGCGCCGACCGCGCCGATGTTGGCGTCCAGCGTCGTCACCTGCAGGCGCGACACCGCATCGGTGATGCCGTCGTAGCCGCGCTCCCAGCCGGTGGTCGGCGTGTTGTGGTCGGCGGTAGCGACGATCGAGCTCACCCGCCACGGTTTGCGCCCGGCGAGCCGCAGTCCCTCGAAGGCCTGCGGGCTCGTCACCTCGTGCACCAGGTGGCGGTCGATGTAGAGCAGCGCCGAGCCGTCGTCCTCGGTGTGGACGACGTGCTCGTCCCACAGCTTGTCGTACAGGGTTCTTGCGGTCATGGCGGGTCTGAGATAGGAACCTGTGATTGTCGCGGATTCCGACCCCAGCCCCGCTGTGGGGCGAATCGGCGCGTGACCGCACCAGACACCCGCGGCACGCAGGCGCGGCGCCCGGATCCCGCAAGACCGTGCAGTGCCGACCCAACGATGCGATCATCGCTGCGCCATCAGCCCAGGGGGCGAACCGAGGTGCACGCGCTACTCCTGACCGACGTCGTCGACAGCACGAGCATCGCCGAGACGCTTGGCGATGCCGCGATGGACGCCGCATGGACGGCGCACGACCGCGCCGCGCGCGAACTGCTCGCGTGCTGGAGCGGCCGCGAGATCGACAAGTCGGACGGCATGCTGCTGCTGTTCGACCGCGCTGCCGACGCGCTCGGCTACGCGCTAGCGCTGCACCGTGCGCTCGCCGAAGCCGGGTTGCCGCTGCGCGTGCGCGCCGGCATCCACTGCGGCGAGGTGCTGCTCCATGTCAACCCGGCCGAGACCGTCGCGCGCGGCGCCAAGCCGCTGGAAGTCATGGGCAAAGTGGTCGCCGTCGCGGCGCGCATCATGAGGGTGGCTCACGGCGGCCAGACGCTGCTCAGCGCCGACGCGCTGGCCGCCTGCGGCGACGCAGTGCCGCAGGCGCGCTCGCATGGCTACTGGAAGCTCAAGGGCGTCGACGACCCGCTCGAACTGTTCGAGGTGATCGCCCCCGGCGGAGCCTTTCGCCCGCCCGAGGACGTCGAAAAGGCCTACCGTGTCGTGCGCCGCCGCGACAGCTGGCTGCCTGCGCGCGAGATCGCGCACCGCCTGCCCGCCGAGCGCGACGCCTTCGTCGGTCGGCGCAGCGCGTTGCACGACCTCACGCTGCTGCTGGACGGCGGTGCGCGGCTGGTCTGCATCGTCGGCCCCGGCGGCGTCGGCAAGACAAGGCTTGCGACCAGACTCGCACGCTCGGGCCTCGGCGAGTACCCAGGCGGCGCCTGGTTCTGCGAGTTGGCGGCGGCGCGCAGCCTGGATGGACTGCACTTCGCCGTCGCCCAGGGCCTGGCCTTGCAACTCGGCGCGAGCGAGCCGGGAGCGCAGATCAGCGAGGCGATCGCCGGGCGCGGCGATTGCCTCGTGATCCTCGACAACTTCGAGCAGCTGGCGCATCTGGCGCCGCAAACGCTGGGGCGCTGGCTCGACTCCGCGCCTGAGGCGAGATTCGTCGTCACCACCCGAGTCGTCCTCGGACTCCCCGGCGAGACGATCTTCGACCTGCCGCCGCTCGACGCGCCCGACGCGACCGAGCTCTTCCTGTTGCGCGCGCACGCTGCGCAGCACGGCTTCGCTCCCGGGCCAGCCGACCGCGAAGCGGTGGCAAGCCTCGCCCTGCGCCTGGACGGACTGCCGCTCGCGATCGAGCTCGCCGCTGCGCGCGTGCGCGTCATGTCGCCGCAGGCGCTGCTGCAGCGCATGAATCGGCGCTTCGAACTGCTTGCCTCGCACGCTGGCCGGCCCGACCGCCAAGCGACGCTGCGTGCGGCACTCGAGTGGTCCTGGGAGCTGCTCGACGAGGTCGAGCGCGCGGTGCTGGCCCAGCTCTCGGTGTTCCGCGGCAGCTTCGACATGGCGGCGATAGAGGCCGTCGTCGCCCTGCCGGCGGGCCGGGCAGCAATCGACCTCGTCGGCTCGCTGCTCGACAAGAGCCTCGTGCGCCGGGTCGAAGGCTACCGGTTCGCCCTGCTCGAGAGCGTGCACGACTATGCCGTCCTGCAACTCGCCGCACTCGCTCCGGCCGACCCGGCGCAGCTTCGTGCTCGCCACTGGCGCCACTTTGCCGCACTGACCGAGCAGGATGCGGCTAGCGCGCGCTGCGCCGACCTCGACAACCTGATCCATGCCTGCCGAACTGCATGCGCAGCCGGCGAGGCGGCCGCGGCGGCGCGCTGCCTCGTCAACGCCTGGGCCGCCTTGCGGCTGATCGGGCCGTTTCGTGCCGGCGTCGATCTGGCGCGAGAAGTCGCCGCAATGGCGGGGCTGGGCGGCGGCGATGCGGCGCTGGTGCACTGGGTCTGGGGCGCGGCACTCGACATGCAGGGCGAGAGCGGCGCCGCACGCGCGCAGTTTCACCTCGGCCTCGCGTGCGTCGGCGATGACTGGCCGAGCGAGGCCGCGACGCGGCTGCACCTTGCGCTCGGCGCCCAACTCACGCTGGAAGGCGACCCGGCCGCGGCGCAAGCCGAGCTCGAGCACGCCGAACGCGGCGCCCGCGCGCTCGGTCACGCATCGCTGCAGGCCAACGCGTTGAATGCGCTCGGACGGCTGATGGATCACCAGGCGCGCGTCGCCGAGGCGCGACACCTGTACCAGCAGGCGCTCGAGATCGCGCGCGCAACAGGCGACCGCCATCTCGAAGGCGGGCTGCTCGGCAACCTCGGCGGGCTGCACTTCGATCTCGGCGAAGTCGACGCCGCGCGCTCGCACTACGAGCGCTCGCTCGAGATCGCCGAGGAGATGGGGGACCGCCGCTGGCAGGGCAGCGCATGCAGCAACCTCGGCCTGCTGCTGCTCGACCAGGGACGGCCGATCGAAGCGCGGGCGCGCCTGGAGCAGGCGGGCGAACTGGCGCGCAGCGCGGGAAACGTCAGGCTGGGGTACACGGTCGCCTGCAACCTCGGCATCCTGCTCGCCGAGGAGGGCCGGCATGCCGAGGCCGAGCGCCACCTGGCCGACGCCGCCGCTGCAGCGGCGCGTGCCGCGGACCGGCGCTCCGAGGGCCAGTTCCGCGGCTATCTCGCGGTCGCGCTGGCGCGCCAGGGCCGGCTCGCCGAAGCGCGCACCGCGGTCGAACTCGGCGCGCAGGCGCTCGGTGCGCTCTCCGACCGGCTCAGCCTGGCGCTGCTCGGCTGCGACCGCGCAGAAGTCGAATGGCTCGCCGGCAACGCGCCGGCGGCGCGCGAGGCGCACGCCTTCGCCACGGGAGTCGCCGATAAACTCGCCTGCGGCGACGAGTCGGAACTGCGGCGACGGCTACAGCACGTCGCCGCGCTGATCGGCGCTTGACTCCTACAAGACGTTGACGATCTTCGGGTCGATCGCGGCGCAGAGTTCCGCGGTCTCCGGCGGGCCCCAGGTGATCACCGGCAGGTAGGTCGCACTGGCATCGAGTTTGTCGCGCCGCGTCCAAGTGTGGAATTTTCGCCGGTCGGCGGGGCCGGACCCACCATCGCCCAGCTTGCCCCAACGATCCACCTGCGCATCTGGGTCAACCGTCAGGACGATGCCAGCCTCATCGTGGAACGCGAGCTCCTTCATCACGCCATTGCCCATCAGGGAGTTGTGATCGAGCTTCCATCTGATCCGCCTCTTCGTGTCGAAGAGTCCTCCCGCTGCCGTCGGCACCTTCACCTCGGGTGCGACCGCGACACAGTAGTCCTTGCCTCCGACGCTAAGGGTCGTCATCTCGATCTCACAAACTACTGGAGGTGGGTCCCTCAGATCGCAGACCTTTCCCCGGGACGCGAGATCGACCATTCGCGCGAGCAGTTCCGGGTCGATGATCTTCAGGATGGTCGATGCCTCGCGAGGCTTGGAGTCCCCGGTACTCGCCTTGTCCTGGGCCCACGCCGCCGTCGCGATCATTAGCGTCGTGCAGAGAATCGTTCGCCAAGT
>CAZVNC010000146.1:0-6372 GCA_964628305.1 uncultured Ideonella sp. | reverse complement strand
GGCCGCCGATCGTCGTCACCTCGCGCGTGCCGGGGACGCGCTTCAAGTCCGCTTCGACACTGTGCGCGACGCGCTCCAGATCGTAGGCGCCGACATCGCCGCGCTTGCTGAACAGCGTCAGCGTGACGATCGGCACGTCGTCGATGCCCTTCGGCTTGATGATCGGCGCGAGCACGCCCAGGCCGTGCGGCAGCCAGTCGGCGTTCGAGTTCACGGTGTCGTACAGGCGCACCAGCGCCTCGATGCGCGGCACGCCGACCTTGAACTGCACGGTGACGATCGCAAGTCCCGGCCGCGAGACCGACATCACGTGCTCGACGCCGGTGATCTGCGCCAGCACCTGCTCGGCCGGTGCGGCCACCATCTGCTCGACATCCTTCACCGCGGCGCCGGGGAACGGGATCAGCACGTTGGCCATCGTCACGTTGATCTGCGGCTCTTCCTCGCGCGGCGTGACGAGCACCGCGAAGATGCCCAGCAGCAGCGCGACGAGCGCCAGCAGCGGCGTGATCCGCGCCGACTGGAAGTAGCCGGCGATGCGGCCCGAGATGCCGAGTTGCTGCTGCATCGGTTCAGCGCAGCTGCGCAGCGGCCTGCGGATCGATCGCGACCCGTTCGCCGGCAGAAACACCGGCCAGCACCTCGACGCTGTCGCCCGCCGCGCGGCCAAGGCGGATCTGGCGCAATTGCGGCTTGCCCTGGGCGTCGACGACGTAGACGCCGGTCAGTTCGGCACGCCGCACGACGGCCGCCGCCGGGATCGCGAGGCGCTTGGCGCCGTCGTCCGCGCCCGGCAGCCAGACGCGCGCGAAGCTGCCCGGTGCGACGCCCTCGATGTCGGCAGGCAGCGGGATGCGCAGCGTCACGCTGTGCGTCGCGGCATCGACCGTCGGCAGCACTTGCACCGATGGCGCGGCGAGCCAGCGCCGATCCGCCGGCAGCGCCGCGAACTCGACCTTCACGCCCTGCAGCGCGCCGGCGCCTGCGTTGCCGGCGCCGAGCGCCGATTGCGGCACCGCGGCCGTCACGCGCAGTGCGCCGGGTTCGTAGAGCGTCAGCAGCGCGCGGCCCGGCATCGCCATGTCGCCGACCGCGACCGGCACTTCGGCGACGACACCGGCGTACGGCGCGCGCACGACATAAAAGCCCGATTGGGTGCGCGCCGCACCAGCCTGCGACAGCAGCGCCGCAGCCTGCGCCTGGGTCGCCTTGTACTGCGACTCGGCGCGCTCGAGCGCGGCCTGGCTGATGTAGTCCTTCTTGAACAACTGCTGCTGCCGCTCGTAATCCTTGCGCGCGACATCCTGCATCGCCTGCGCCGAGCGCACCTGCGCCTCGCTCGACGCCGCCGTCTGGTCGGCGGCGCGGGCGTCGATGCGGGCCAGCACCTGCCCAGCCTTGACGGCGTCGCCCGCCTTCACGTCGAGCGCCGTCACCGCGCCCGCGACCTGGGCCGAGACAACGGTCTGGCGCACCGCCTCGACGACGGCGTCGAAGGTCCGGCCCTCGGCGGCGCCGGACGCCCGCACCGGCGCCGTTGCAAGCGGCGCGGGCGCCGCCGCGGCGTCCGCCGCGGCGGCGACACCGGCGGCAGTCAACGCCACGCACAACACGATCGTCTTCAACATCGGTCTTCCTTTGCCGGCTCAGGAGTTCGCGCTGCGCGCCGCGCACCCGGGAAAACGGCTTGCCATCTCACACTTCGATGATGTATTATTTACGTACTGAGTTAAATAGTCAAGCGCATTAGCATGCAAGGACACACGCGTTCGCGGGGCAATCGGGCATGATCGCGAAATCGCAAGCCATCGACTGTCCCCGCATGGAAGGTCTGCCCAAGGAGGCGATCGAACAGGTCGCCGCCTACTTCCAGGTGCTGTCCGAACCGACGCGCCTGAACCTGCTCAACCTGCTGCGCGGCGGCGAGCGCAACGTCGGCGAACTCGCGCAGTTGTGCGGCTTCACCGCGGCCAACGTCTCGCGCCATCTGGCCATCCTGACGCAGCACGGCCTCGTCGAGCGCGAAATGCGCGGTACGAGCGCGTACTACCGGATCGCCGACGAATCGGTCTATGCGCTGTGCGACCTGGTCTGCGGCAACGTCGCGCGCGGGCTCGAGCGCAGCGCCAAGGGTCGCGAGGCCTTCGCCCGCAGCATGCGGCGCACGCGCGGCGCGAAGCCCTGAGCGCACGAGACTGGCGCGCGCCGGGCGAGAATGGCGCCTGAACGAACCATAGGCCAAGCGACAGACATGACCGACATCACACTGAAGAATTTCGAAGCCGACGTCATCGAAGAATCGATGCGCCAGCCGGTGCTGCTCGACCTCTGGGCGCCCTGGTGCGCGCCCTGCCGCACACTCGGCCCGATCCTCGAGAAGGTCGAGCGCGACTACGGCGGGCGCTTCAAGCTCACCAAGCTCAACAGCGACGACCAACCCGAAATCGCGGGCCAGTTGAGCCAGGCCTTCGGCGTACGCTCGATTCCGTTCTGCGTCCTCTTCCACCAGGGACAGCCGGTGGACGGCTTCGTCGGCGCACTGCCCGAGGCGCAGGTGCGCCAGTTCCTCGACAAGCACGTGCCAAGCGAGCAGGAGCTCGAAGCCGAGGAGCAGATCGAAGAGGCCGAAGCGCTCGCCGCCGGCGGCGACCCGGACGCCGCGCTCGCGCGCCTGACGCAGGCGCTCGCGACGGACCCGGACAACGACACCGCGCGCGGCGAGATGGTGACGCTGCTGCTGCAGCAAGGACAGACGGCCGACGCGCGCGCCGCGTATCAACCGATGGCGGCGCGTGCGATCGTGAACCAGCGCATCGCGGCGCTCGGGCATTGGCTCGCAGCCACCGAGGCGGCGCCGAAGGCGCGCAGCGCCGGCGAACTCGGCGCCGCGATCGCGCAGAACAAGCGCGACTTCGACGCCCGCTTCGCGCTCGCGCAGCACCACTTCGCCGCCGGCCGCTTCACCGAGGCGATGGACGAGTTGCTCGAGATCGTGATGCGCGACAAGGCATGGAATGACGAGATCGCCCGCAAGACCTACGTCGCGATCCTCGAATTGATGGCCAGGCCGGCGCCGAAAGCAACGCCACCGACCGCCGCGAAGGGCGCGCTCGAAGTCACCGGCCCGACGGCAGCGGCAGAGTCCGACCCGGTCGTCGACGGCTATCGGCGCAAGCTGAGCATGGCGCTGTTCTGAGCCTAGATTCGGCAGTCGACCGCTTTCCTCCGCCGGCTACGCCGCATGAACGCTGACGAATGCCGCCACGACCCCCATCACCGCTGGGGTGAGAGCGCTACGCACCCGATCGAGCCGCGCTGCGACGCGCTGGCTGCGTTGCTCCTCCTCGCGGGCACGAGCCCGCAGCGTCCAGCCCAAGCGAAGCGCAGGGCAAGCCTGCGCCTGGCCTTGCCAGCACGCCGCATCGCAGCCCGCTCGGGCGCGTCCAACTGCCGAATCTAGGCTGACCCGGTTCCCCGCTGCACCGCGTCCGCGGCGGACGTTCAGCGCACCTTCACCGGCCGCTTCCAGTTCTCGATCGTCGCCTGGCGGGCGCGGGCGACGCTGAGTTTGCCGGCCGGTGCGTCCTCGGTGATCGTCGAGCCGCCGCCGATCGTCGCGCCGGCACCGATCGCAACCGGTGCGACGAGCACGCAGTTCGATCCGATGTGGGCGTCGGCGCCGATCTCGGTGCGCAGTTTGTTTGCACCGTCGTAGTTGGCGGTGATGCTGCCGGCGCCGAAGTTGACGCGCTCGCCGACGCTCGCGTCGCCGAGGTAGGCGAGGTGATTCGCCTTCGCGCCGCGCGCGAGCGTCGAATTCTTGACCTCGACGAAGTTGCCGATGTGCACCTCGGCGCCGAGCGCGGCGCCCGGCCGCAGTCGAGCGTACGGGCCGACGAGTGCGCCGGCGCCGATCGTCGCGCCGTCGATGTGCGTAAACGGATGGACGACCGCGCCGGCCGCGATGCGCGCGTCGCGGATCACGCAGTGCGCGCCGATGCGCACGCCATCGCCGAGTTCGACGCGGCCCTCGAACACGCAGCCGACGTCGATCTCGACGTCCATGCCGCACTGCATCTGGCCGCGCAGATCGAAACGCGCCGGATCGGCGAGCCGCACGCCGGCCTGCATCAGCGCGTCGGCCTGGGCGCGCTGGAAGCGCCGCTCGAGTTCGGCAAGCTGCAGCGGGCTGTTGACGCCAAGCACCTCGGCCTCGTGGCGCGGATGCGCGGTGACGACCGGCACCCGGTCGGCGACCGCCAGCGCAACGATGTCGGTCAGGTAGTACTCGCGCTGCGCGTTGTCATTGGTGAGCCTCTCGAGCCAGCGCTTCAGGTGCGCGGTCGGCGCCGCCATGATGCCGGTGTAGATCTCGCTGATCGCGCGCTGCGCCGGCGTCGCGTCCTTCTCCTCGACGATGCCGTGGACGCGGCCGCCGACATCGGCGCCACGCCCCGCCGGATCGCCGCGCAGCACGCGGCCGTAGCCGGTCGGATCGGCGAGATCGATCGTCAGCAGCGCCAGGTTCGTGCCGCCGGCCGCGGCCAGCAGGGCCTGCGCGGTCGCCGCCTCGATCAGCGGCACGTCGCCGTTCAGGATCAGCGTCGTGCCGTCGGCGTGCAGTTGCGGCACCGCCTGCAGCACCGCATGCCCGGTGCCGAGTTGCGGCTCCTGGCGCACGAAGACAAGGCCCGGCGCATTCACCGACGACTCGACGCGCTCCGCGCCATGGCCGGTGATGGCGACGATGCGATCCGCCCCGAGTTGTGCCGCGGTATCGAGAACGTGCTGCAATAGGCTGCGCCCGGCGAGCCGGTGCAGCACCTTGGGCAGCGCGGATTTCATGCGCGTGCCCTTGCCCGCCGCCATGATCACGATGTCGAGTGCCATGCGTTCGCTTCCGTTCGTCGCCAGAGCCAGGATTATCTTCGCGCTCGCGCTGTGCAGCGTGCTGCTCGGCGGCTGCAGCGTGCTGCGCATCACGTACCCCCAAGCGCCGACGCTCGCCTACTGGATGATCGACAACTATGTCGACTTCACGAGTGCGCAGACGACGCGCGCGCGCGAAGCGATCGGGCAGGTCTACGCCTGGCATCGCAGCACGCAGCTGCCGGTCTACGCCGGGCTGCTGCAGCGCGCGCAGACCGAGGTCGTCTCGAATGTCACGCCGGCCCAGGTTTGCGGCTGGGTCGACGAGGTTCAGGCGCAGATGAACACGAGCTTCGAGTACGCGCTGCCGGCGGTCGCCGAGATCGCGCTCACGCTCGATGCGCAGCAGCTCGCCCACATGCAGGGCCGCTTCGACAAGACGAACGCCGACTTCCGCGACGACTTCATGCAACCCGACCCGAAGGAGCGCCTGAAGGCGTCTGTCAAGCGCAGCGTCGACCGGCTGGAGATCCTTTACGACACGATCGACGACAAGCAGCGCGAGGAGGTCGTGCGCGCGGTCGCAGCCTCACCCTTCGACCCCGAACGCTGGCTAGCCGACCGCATCGCGCGCCAGCAGATCGTGCTGCAGACGCTGCGCCGCCTGCAGCGCGAGCGCGCGAGCCCCGCTCAGGCGCAGGCTGCGCTGCGCGTGCTCGCCGACCAGGTGCAGCAATCGCCGAACCCCGCGATGCGGGAAGCGCAGGATCGCCTGAAGCGGTACGGCTGCGAGTTCGGCGCCAGATTCCACAATGCGACGACGCCTAAGCAGCGCAAGTTCGCTGCCGAGCGGCTGAAGGGTTGGGCAGACGACTTGCGCACCTTGGCGGTGGAGCCGAAGAACCCGCCCGGTCCGCCGCCGACCTGAAGCCGCGCGTCGCCGGTCATCGCCGGCCGTCCTGCCACCGACACGCCTGGAATCGGGCCCGAGTCAATCCCGCAACTGCCACCTCACCGGCGCCCGCTGCGGCGCCGCCGCGACCTGCGCGCAGGCTTCGTCGTCGTCGTCATCGTCGAACGCCTTGTCGCCTCCCGTGTCCGGAACGCCGGTCGTCTCGAGCGTGGTGAACGGGTAGAGCTTGCGATCGAGCAGGTGCGAGGGCACGACCTTGCCGAGCGCGGTGAACATGTTGTCGAGCCGGCCCGGGTGCTCGCGCTCCCACTCGCGCAGCATGCGCTTCATCTGCACGCGTTGCAGGTTGTCCTGGCTGCCGCACAGCGAACACGGAATGATCGGGAACCGGCGCCGCGCGGCCCAGCGTTCGAGGTCCGTCTCGGCGACGTAGGCGAGCGGGCGGATCACGATGTGGCGGCCGTCGTCGCTGACGAGCTTGGGCGGCATCGCCTTCAGCCGGCTGTTGAAGAACATGTTCATGAAGAAGGTCTGCAGCATGTCGTCGCGGTGATGACCGAGCGCGATCTTCGTCGCGCCGAGTTCGTCGG
>CAZVNC010000145.1:0-6398 GCA_964628305.1 uncultured Ideonella sp. | reverse complement strand
AGCCGCGGCGCGCGCCGCCCGGCGCGGTCTCTTCGCCGCGACCGACCCGCAGCCGCCGCGCAGCTTTCGCCGCAAGCACGGCAGTTGCTATCCGGCGTCCGCGCCCTGACGGCGCGCGATCGGGACCGCGCGCGCTACGCGTGCGTGATCGGCTTCTTCGTGAAGAGGAATTCCTTCAGTTCGCCGGAGAACTTCGGATCGTGGCGGCGAATCCATTCCAGCACCATCGCGGCGTGCTCCTTCTCCTCGTCGCGGTTGTGCTCGAGGATCGCCTTGAGCTGCGGGTCCTTGCAGGCGTTTGCGCGCTGGTTGTACCAGTCGACGGCCTCGAGCTCCTCCATCAGCGAGACGATCGCGCGATGCATGTCGCGCGTGCCGTCGGACAGTTCTTCGATCGGTTCGTGATAGCCAACGCTGGACATGCTGATCTCCTGCTGAAGCAATGAACAAGGTGCGAAGTGTGCCAGCGTCGCCGGCAACCTGGAACACGCTGCGCCCCGCTACGCCTTTGCGATCTCGAGCGCGCCGGTCACGCCCTTGCCGCAGGCCGGTTCGGCGGCGCTGCGGTTGCGGATGTGGCGCGGCTGGATCTCGAGCGGAGCGTCGGCTGTCGGACCTGCGGTGTTCCCGAACCGCGCCTGGCCCGCGTGTAGCGCGTGCCGTCGAGCGTCACCGTGAAGTGACCGTAGTCTCCCGAACCCTTGGCGTGCATCCGCCGCTTGGGGATGACCTCGTGGGCGAAGCGGCGAGCTTCTCACATCGGCAGGCCACGGCGATCGAGGTTGCGCAGCGCGTTCAGGGCGCCCGGCGCATCGTCGCGCCAATCAGGCAGGGCGGACGCGGATGCGCCGGAATCACCTCCCGGTTGCCGGCGACGAGGCAGGATCGCGCGCAGTCGCGGGGGTCCGGCCGTCGCCGCCGAGCCGGCGCCGCACCCAGAGGGTGCCATCGCTGTCGGTGCGATGCATCGAGAACCCGGCCGAGAGATAAAGCGCGAGCGGGCCGAAGTGCGCTTGCGCGTCGGAATCGGCGTCTGCCCGAGGCGTGGCTTGCGCGATCGCGAGCCCCGCCCGTTCGAACATCGCGCACGCTGCCGCGAGCATCTCGCGGGCGACGCCGCTGCGCCGATGCGGCTTTGCGACGACGAAGCAGGCGATCTGCCCGATGCGATCGGCCTCGGCGTCCGGTTCGTCGGCGAAGGCGTCCATCAGCCGAAGCGGCGCCGCATGGCACCAGCCGACGGGCCGGCCACTGCGATAGGCGATCAAACCCTGCATGGTGCGCGCACCGATGCGCTCGCAGGCGGCTGCGCGGTTCTCGTCCGCGCTGCGCCTGGCCCAGTCCACCTTCGTGTGATCGACGAGCGGGAACTGGCAATAGCAGGAACGCCATTTCGGATTGTCGGCAAACGCATCGCCCTCCATGAAGGCGAGGAAGGCGGACAGGCGTTCGGGTGACAGGCGGCGGATCTCGATGGTGTCGTGCGCTGACAAGATGGTTCTCCTGCGGTTGTCGCGGCTGGGTCGGTCCCGGCCAATCAGATCGTGTCGCAGCGTCGGGCTCGGGTGGCCACGCGTCGGCGGCGGGCGCGATGCGGCGCACGCCACACCCATGCGCCGACAGCAGCGGATCCGCAGGGTTCACTGTATCGCCCGGCGCAGCGCGGCGCGCGCCAGCAAGCGGGTCGAGTCGAGCGTCGGCAGCGGCGAGTTGGCGTCGGTCATCAAGAGCGGCAGCTCGGTGCAGCCGAGGATCACCGCGTCGCAGCCGGCGCCGCGCATCCGCTCGATGACACGCTGCAGGCAGCCGATGCTTTCGGCGCGCAGCACGCCGCGCACCAGTTCGTCCATGATGATGCGGTCGATCGTGTCGATCTCTTGCGGGCTCGGGCGGACGCAATCGATGCCGATTGCAGCGAGCCGGTCGGGATAGACGCCGCTCGCGACGAGCCAGCGCGTTCCCGCGAGCCCGAGACGCTTGAACCGGCGCCGTGCGGCCTCGGCCGCGACGACCTCGGCGATGTGCAGCCACGGCCTGGGTGATCGCGGCCCGACGTGGCTGAACGCCTGGTGGATCGTGTTGTCCGGGCAGATCAGGAAATCGGCGCCGGCGGCGGCGAGCTTGCGCGCCGAAGCCAGCATCAGGCCGGCCACGCCCCGCATGTCGCCGGCGTCAAGTCGCGCGACGTAGTCGGCGAGCGAAGGCGAATGCAGCGAGACCTCGGGGTGCGCATGCGCCCCGAGCAGCGCAGCGCCTTCGGCGCAGATCGTCCGGTAGCACAGTGCCGCACCTTCGGCCGAGCAGGCGACGATGCCGATGTGCTGCGGCATGGTCGTCAGGTCCGGGCGTTCGCCTCGCCGCAGCGCCAGTCGAGATCAGCCGGGCGACGTGGTGCTCGCCGCTTGATCCGGCGGCAACACAGCGACGAGGCGGACATTCTGCGCGGCCCGCTCGGGCTTCGGGTCTTCGCGCGTCGCAACCGCCTCGAGCGCGGCTACGTAGGCACCCGGCAGGCGATGCTCCTTCGCGCCGGCGACGACGAGCGCCTTGTACCAAGGGTAGGGCTTGGCCAGCGGGTCGATGTTCGTTGCCCGATAAGTCCACGCCTGGAGCGCGCCGTGCGCCGTGTTCACGACGACATCGCAACCCTTGTAGCCCATGCCGATTCCTTCGGCGATGTCGAGCGCCGCCCTGTCGGCGGCCGCGATCTCGAACACGACGCCGTGAACGCAGGCCTGCAATGCCGTGCTGCGCACGATGTCGCACTTGGCCGATCCGTCCTTGCTGACCTTGTGCCAGCGCAGTTCGTGCTCCGGCAGCGTCGCGACGCCGACGACGCGCGCCGACGGCGTGCGCTCCTGCAGGCGGCGCGTCAGCATGTTCGAGCCGTAGGCGAAGTAGAAAAAGGTTTCGGCAGTGCTCATGGGTCGAGTGCGAGTCAGTTCGGCCGGCAGAGCAGCCCGCGCTTGCAGTCGGCACGCGGGAGGCACCGCTGCCGTAGGGCGCAGCTTTTCATCTGCTGCGGGTCTCGGTCGAGTCCTTGCATGCTGGATTCGGGCCGTTTGCGGCCGCGATCTTGGGCGACATTGCGAACTATACGGACCTTGCGGCTGGGTTCCGGATCGGCGATGTCGCCGACGGTTCAGCGACGAGCGGCGAATGCACTGCGCCTTCAGGCGTCGCCCGGCGGCTCCCAGAACGTCGAAGTCCAGGTATCGGCGCCATCGAGCATGCGCATCCTGACCTGGCCGATCAGCGCTGGCTCGAAGTTGCGGATGTTGACGCCCAAGCGTGCGCCCGGCTTCGGTTCCAGCGGCTCCCAGTGCGACACGCAGCCGCAGGTCTTGCAGCGCACGAGGCGCAAGGTGCGGTCGCCCTGCACATAGCTGTCGGTCGCCTCGGGATGGCCGCTCACGCTGACCTGCTCGGCCGGGTAGTAGGCCCAAAGCGTGCCCAGGCGCCGGCAGATCGAGCAGTTGCAGTTCGTGATCTCGGCCGGCGGCGCGGCGATCGTGATGCGGAGCGTGCCGCAGTGGCAGCTTGCGCGCAGCGGACCCGTCCGTGTGCTCATGACCTGCCCTTGCGAAGCCTGTCGAACTTGCGCCAGTAGGGGAACTCGTCTTCGTGAATCTCGAAGTCGAGCTCCGACACGCGCATCTGCAATCGCACCTGCACGTCGGCCACGGCCTGGTTGCAGATCGCCGGGCCGATCTCTTCGAGAAAGAAGCCGAGCAAGCCGCCGGCCGCGACGTTGCCGATCCGCTGCTCCAGGTTCTCCTGGAAGTAGCGCTCGATCGACGACACCGCCTGGTTGCGAGTCTCGCGCGACAGTTCGATCGTCATGGGTTGCTGTTCCGGCAGGCGTCGGCGCCGCACTCTACACGGAACGCGAGCGGCTTGCGGTCGAATCGGTCGTGCCACGCGGCATCGCCGCTGCCGCGGCAGCGTGAGTGGCGGCACCCGTTTCGGGCCGGCGGCGGCGCGCGCCGCAATCGTGTTACATAGGGTGTTGCAGAGGACAGACACGGCATCGTCATGACCCAACAACCGACTCCTTCCCAGATCGGCGCGCGGCGCGCCGACTTTCGCAAGTTGCACGAAGCGGGCTGCTTCCTGATCCCGAACCCGTGGGATGTCGGCTCGGCACGTTATCTGGCGAGCCTGGGCTTCAAGGCACTGGCGAGCACCAGTTCCGGCTGGGCCTGGTCGCTCGGCGAGCGCGACGGCGGCCCGCCGCTGGAGGCGGTGCTGGCGCACCTGCGCCAACTGGTCGCGGCCACCGAGCTGCCGGTGAACGCCGATTTCGAGCACGGCTTTGCGGCCGAGCCCGAGGGCGTCGCCCGCAACGTGCGCCTGGCGATCGATACCGGCATCGCCGGCCTGTCGATCGAGGACTCGACCGGCGATCCGGCCACGCCGCTGTTCGACCTGCCGCTCGCCGTGGACCGCATGCGCGCCGCGCGGGCGGCGATCGACGCCAGCGGCGAGGACGTGATGTTGATCGGCCGCGCCGAGAATTTCGTCGCCGGCCGGCCCGACCTGCAAGACGCCATCGGCCGCCTGCAGGCCTACGCCGAAGCCGGCGCCGACTGCTTGTATGCGCCCGGCCTTGCAACGCGCGAGCAGATCGCCGCCGTCGTTTCCGCGCTCGCGCCGAAGCCGGTCAACGTGCTGATGGGCCGGCCGAGCGACCTGACGCTTGCCGATCTGCAGCGCCTCGGCGTGCGTCGCGTCAGCGTCGGCGGCGCCCTGGCGCGCGCCGCCTGGGGCGGCCTGCAGCGCGCCGCCCGACTGCTCGCCGAACAGGGGCGCTTCGACGGTTTTGCCGACGCCGCCGACCACCACGCGTTGAATCAACTTTTTGGCGATTGAACGACCGCAGGGCCGCCTGTCGCGTCGGCGGCAGGGCCTGCGACAGCGCACGCTGCGGCCTGGCACCAACCGAGTGAGTGAGTCCCGCCCCGGCTACTCCCCGGGCTGGAAAACGAGCAGCAAGGTGGACGGCACGCGGCCGTCGACGTCGCGCGGCAGCACCGCCGTCTTGTCGATCGCGCGCAGCACGGCGTCGTCCCAGGTCGGGATGCCGCTGCTCTTGACGAGCCGGCGGCCGACGATCGTGCCGTCCGGCGCGGCGCGCACCTCGACCTCGGCGGTCGGGTTGCCGGCGACCTGATCGCCGAACACGATGTTGGGCCGCACCTTCGCCTTGATGCGCCCCGCATAGCCGGCCGACGGCCCCGCCGAGCGCTGCGCGCTGCCGGTTGCGCCGGCATCGCCACTCGCGCCCGCCATGCCCTGGATGCGCCTCAGTTGATCCGCGCGGGCGGCCTCGAGCGCCTTCGCCTGCTTGGCTTCGAGCGCCTGCTGCAGCTTCTGCTGCTTCAGCGCCTCCTGCTGCTCGATGCGCTCGCGCTCGGCCTTCGCGGCCTTCTCGGCCTGGGCTGCCTTCTCGGCCTTCTCCGCTTTCTCGATCGCGAGCTTCTTCTTCAGCGCCTCGCGCTCGGCGACCTCCTTCGCTTGCCGCTCCTGCTCCTTGCGGGCCTTTTCGATCGCGATCTGTGCGTCGGGCAGCGGTGCGGGCGGTTCGACCACCTTGGGCGCGGGCTCGGGGGCCGGCGCCGGCGTCGGCGGCGCAGGCGTCACGACGGGCAGGGCCTCGCGCGGTGCGGCGGCCTGCGGCAGGGCCGCCCACAGCTCGGCCTCGCTCGCCTCGGGTGTGTGGCTGCGCCAGTGCAGGCCGAGCGCGATCGCGATCACGAGCCCGATGTGTACCAGCACCGACAGCACGATGCCCTGGCGCCGGCCGTCGGTGGCGCGCGGCAGCAGCGGCTGACGATGAACCTGCGTGCTCATGTTCCGGCATTCTTCACCAGCAGGCCGACGCGTTGCACGCCAGCGCGCTGCAGGTTGTCCATCACCTTGACGACGGTTTCGTACTTCACGTTCTTGTCGGCCGAGATGACGACCGGCGTCTGCGCATTGCCCCCCTGCACCTCGAGGACCCGCGCCTTCAGCCGCGCCAGCGGCAGTGCGGCGCCCTCGCCCTTGCCGTCGACGCGCAGCCGCAGCGTCTCGTCCTTGCCGACGATCACCTCGATCACGTGATCGGGCCGCTGGCTGCTCTTGCCGACCGAGGGCAGATCGACGACGCCGGTCGTGATCAGCGGCGCGGTGATCATGAAGATGATCAGCAGCACGAGCATCACGTCAATGAACGGCACCATGTTGATCTCGTTGATCGCTCGCCGGTGCGATCCGGCGCGGCGCGAAACGTTCGGCATGGCGCGTTCGTGCCGGCCCGCCTCAGCGCGGCGTTGCCGCCGCCGGCACCGCCGATTGGCTCGCGCTGCGCTGCAGGATGTTGGAGAACTCCTCGATGAAGGTCTCGAGCTGGATCG
>CAZVNC010000144.1:0-6427 GCA_964628305.1 uncultured Ideonella sp. | reverse complement strand
CTGACCCGTCGTTGCGCTCGACGTGCTGCCGCCGGCACCGCCAGCCTGCGCATGCGCGTGAACTGCATCGTTGAACTGCCAGTCCGCGTCGGTGAGTTGACCCAGGGCGCGGCGTGGACCGCGCTTCAAGTCGCGAAGGAGGACCATCATGACGAAGATCGCGAAGAACACGATTTGCCTCTGGTACGAACGCGATGCCGAGGAGGCGGCGCGTTTCTACGCCAGGACGTTTCCCGATTCGTTAGTCGGCGCGGTGCATCGCGCACCGGGCGACTTTCCGTCGGGCAAGCAAGGGGACGTACTGACGGTCGAGTTCTCCGTCATGGGCATTCCCTGCCTGGGGCTGAACGGCGGGCCCGCCTTCAAGCACAGTGAAGCCTTCTCGTTCCAGGTTGCCACGCAGGACCAGGCCGAGACTGATCGGTACTGGAACGCGATTGTCGCCAACGGCGGCCAGGAGAGCGAGTGCGGCTGGTGCAAGGACAAGTGGGGCCTGTCGTGGCAGATCACGCCGCGGGTCCTGACCGAAGCGTTCACCGGCTCGGACCGCGCGGCGGCCAAGCGCGTGTTCGACGCCATGATGCAGATGAGAAAAATCGACGTCGCCGCCATCGAGGCGGCGCGCCGCGGCTGAGTCGCCGACGATCGGGGTGAACGCGACCGACGCGAAGATCATGGCCCACCCGATGGTGGAAGATGCCGCGGGCGATTTCATTGGGCGGCAACCGATGTAATGAGCGGACGCATCGACACACCGACGTTCGACGAAATCCGCGCGCTGTGCACCGCGCGCGTGCTGACTGCATCGCCCGAGGCGGTGTTCGCCGCGATTGCCGATCCGGCCCGGCTCGCGCGCTGGTGGGGGCCGAAGGGCTTTCGCAGCAGCTTCGACCGCTTCGACTTTCGCCCGGGCGGCGACTGGTTGTTCACGTTGCACGCGCCCGACGGCACCGAGTACCCGAACGTCTGCCGCTTCACCGAGATCGTGCCCGATGTGCGCGTCGTGATCGAGCATCTCAACGTGCACTGGTTCGAACTCGCGCTGCTGCTTGCGCCGCAGGACGGCGGCACCCGCATCGGCTGGCGCCAGACCCTTCCCAGCGCCGAGGACTGCGCCCGCATGGCACCGCTGTGCGCGCCGAGCAACGAGCAGAACCTCGATCGGCTGGCAGCGGTGTTGGCCGAGGCCGGCGATCGCTGATACGCAGTCGCGTTCGATCGCATCCGAACGAAGTAACTCGTTAGTCGTTCCGCTCCGGCGACAGGCGTGGGACTGCACCTGCAATCGAGCGCAATTCGTGCGACCGGGCGCCTTGCCGGACGGCTAACCTCGCGGCCATGTTCAATACTCTGCTGAACCGTCTGCTGCACAAGGGCAAGGCTGCTCCCCCGGCGCCGATCGTCATCGCTGCGCCGGCGGCATCCACCAACCCGGCACGCAGGCCGATCGTCGAGCGCGCCCCGGCTGCCGCGCCGATCGGCGTCGGCGCGCGTCGGCCGCTCGTTTCCGCCCAGGGTACGCTGGCCGGATTCGAGTTCCATGCCGGCGCACTCGACCCGCGGCGCCTGCGCGGCAGCGAAGATGCGGCCGTTGCAGCGGCCTACGCGGGCAATGTCCTCGGCGCGATGCGCCTGTGCACGTCGCAGGGCCTGTCCGCGCTCGCCGAACTGCCCGTCGCCTGGCTCGCGCGGTGTGCCGACGACAAGACCTTCGGCTCGGGCATGCACTTGCTGCTGCGCATCGATCCGGCACATGACACGCCCGCGGCGGTGATCGAGATCGCGCAACGCCTGCGCGCTGCCGGCGCGAGTGTCGGCTGGGACCCTCTCGCGAGCGAGTCCATGGCGCTCGCCGAGGCGGGCAAGCCCGACTTCATGCCACTGCGGGCCCCGCCCACGCGCGATGACCTGCAAGCCTGGCGCGGCGCGATCGGCGCCGCGACAGAGCGCTGCCCGGGCGTTCCGGTCCTGATCCTCGACCTGCCGGGCGTCGAAACGCTCGAAGCCGTGCTCGGACCCGGCGTGCTGATGGCGGCCTGCAACCTCGCTGCCGTCCAGGCTCCGGCCAAGGTGCAGGCGCTGCCGGCCCAGGCCCAGCGCCTGCTGCGGCTTCTTGATCGGCTGCTGCACGACGACGAGAACGCGGCCGTGGTCGACGAGATCAAGGCCGATGCCGCGCTCAGCCTGCGCCTGCTGCACTACCTCAACAGCGCCGGCGCGAGCCCGGGACGCGAGCTCGATTCGATCGAGCAGGCGGTGCTCGTGCTCGGCCGCGACAAGCTCTACCACTGGCTCGCGCAGATGCTGGTGCGCATGTCGCCGCCGCGGCCCGCCTCCGAGGCGCTGCAGGCGCTCGCACTCGCACGTGCGCGGATGCTCGAGTCGCTCGGCCGCGCTGAAGGCGTGCAAAACCCCGGCAGCCTGTACCTGCTCGGCCTGGCTTCAATGCTGCCGCCGCTGCTGCAGTGCAGCCTGGCCGACGCCGGACAGGCCCTGTGCCTGCCGCCCAGCGCGATGCAGGCGCTCGAAAGCAAGGCCGGCCCCTGGGGCGCACATCTGCTCCTGCTCGACGCGCTGGAGGCGAACGATATCGCTGCCGCGGCAGCGCTCGCCGCGCCGTTCGGCGGGCTGGACGCCGTGTTCGCCCGCTGGACCGAGGCCTGGCGTCCGCGCTGATCGAATCGCGCGCGCGAGCTTCAATCGCCGCGTGCAACCCCTTCGCGCCGCGGATCGGCGCCCGCCAGCCAGGCACCGTCGGATGCTCGCATCAGCGTGTGGACGCCGCTCGGCAGGGTGCTCGTCCCGATCTGATGGCCGATGGCCGCGAGCGCGTCGACGGTCGTCTGCGGGAAGCGTCCTTCCTCCAGCAGCAGCGGCCCGCGCTTGCCGTTGAGCGGGCCGAAGTTGGGCAGATCGGCCGCCTCTTGCGGCGGCAGCCCCCAGCTCGCGCCGAGCAGTGCCTTCGCCGTGTGGTGGATGATCGCCGCGCCGCCGGCCGAGCCGGTCGCCATCACGACCGCGCCGCTCTTGCGATCGAAGACGAGGGTCGGCGACATGCTAGACCGCGGCCGCTTGCCGGGCTGCACGCGATTGGCGACCGGCAGGCCGTCCTTCTCGGCAACGAAGCTGAAGTCGGTGAGCTGGTTGTTGAGCAGGAAGCCGCCCTTCAAGCCCTTGCCTCGGTTGACCATCAGGTGGGCGCCGAACTGGTATTCGATGCTGCTCGTCATCGCCACAACCTGGCCCTGCGCGTCGACCGCGACGAGCTGCGAGGTCGATGGGTATTCCGGGCTTGACTCGGTGGCGAAGGCGGCCCTCGCGCCAGCTGGCACGCCGGGCTGCGCCGAGCGCATCGCGCGTGGTCCGATCAGCGCGGCGCGCTGTGCCAGGTAGGCGGGAGCGATCAGGCTCTCCCAATCGTCTGCCGGCGGCGCGACGAAGGCGGGATCGGCGACGTATTGATTGCGGTCGGCGAAGGCGAGCCTCGATGCTTCGGCATAGATGTGCAGGAAGGCCGGCGTCGGCAGGCCGTTTGCTAGCGCAGGAGTTTCGAGGTGTTCGCTGGCGATCGCCGTGATGCCGAGGATCTGCGCAATCGCGATGAATCCCGACGACGGCGGCGGCATGCCGCAGACCCGGCGCGCTCCCCAGTCGACGCACATCGCGTCGCGCCGAATTGCGGTGTAGGCCGCGAGGTCGGCTTCGCTCAGCAGGCCCGGGTTGCGCGGGTGCTGCTGCACCGCGGCGACGATCGCTTTCGCCGTCGGCCCGCGATAGAACGCATCGGCGCCGTGCGCCGCGAGCTCGCGCAGCACGGCGGCGTACTCCGGATTGCGCAGCATCGCACCTGCGGCAAGCGCGCGGCCGTCGGCGGTGTAGAACAAGTCGCGGGCCACCGGGTCGCCGCGCAGGAAGTCGTCGCCTTCGAGCTGCCGATGCAGGCGCGGCGAAACCGGAAATCCGTTCTCGGCGAGCGTGATCGCGGGCTCGAACAATCTCGCCCATGGCAGCCGGCCTTGGGTGCGATGCGCCGCTTCCAGCATGCGCAGCACGCCGGGAACGCCGACCGCGCGACCGCCGACGAGCGCTGCGCTGAACGCAAGCGGCTTGCCCTGCGGGTCGAGGAAGAGCGAAGCGGTCGCTTCCGCCGGCGCCACCTCTCTGCCGTCCCAGGCCTGCAACGTCCGCCCGTTCGTCAGCATCAAGAACGCGCCGCCGCCGATGCCGCTCGACTGCGGCTCGACGAGCCCGAGGACGAACTGGGCCGCGATCACCGCATCGAGCGCCGATCCGCCGGCGAGCAGGATCTGCGCTCCGACGTCGGCGGCGAGCGGATGGGCGGCGGCGATCGCCTGGCGTTCGAAGCGCCAGCCCGGCTTGGCGCTGAGCGCAGTCGCGATCTCGGGCTGATCGGCGCTCGCGTCGAGGTCTGCGGGTCCGCGTGGCTGGGCGCAGCCGGGCAGCAGCAGGGCGAGCAGCGCGGCGTGCAGCCAGCGCAGGGCGACGCCGCGAACCACTGGGGCGGGGGAGTCGCTACTTCGGCGCGAGCCGGATCGCGCCGTCTAGACGGATCACTTCGCCGTTCAACATGTCGTTGGTCACGATGTGCTGCACGAGCTTGGCGTAATCCGACGGCGTGCCCAGGCGGCTCGGGAAGGGCACGCTCGCGGCAAGCGCTTGCTGCACTTCCTTGGGCATCGTGAACAACATCGGCGTGCCGAAGATGCCGGGCGCGATCGTCATGTTGCGGATGCCGTTCCTCGCCAGGTCGCGTGCGATCGGCAGCGTCATGCCGACGATGCCGCCCTTGGACGCCGAGTACGCCGCCTGGCCGATCTGGCCGTCGTAGGCGGCGATGCTCGCGGTGCTGATGAGCACGCCGCGCTCGCCGGTCGGCTCGGGGTCGTTCCTGCTCATTGCCTCGGCGGCGAGGCGGATCATGTTGAAGCTGCCGACCAGATTGACGGTCACGACCTTGGCAAACACGGCGAGCGGATGCGCGCCCTCCTTGCCGAGCGTCTTCATCGCCGGGCCGATGCCGGCGCAGTTGACGAGCCCCATCAGCTTGCCGAGCGACACCGCCTTCGCGACCACCGCCTGGGCGTCCGCCTCCTGGCTCACGTCGCACTTGACGAACGCGCCGCCGAGCTCGCGCGCAATCGCCTCGCCCTTGTCGGTCTGCAGATCGGCGATCACGACCGTCGCGCCGTGCGCGGCGAACATGCGCGCCGTGCCCTCGCCGAGGCCGGATGCGCCGCCGGTGACGATGAAGACCTTGCCCTTGTCGATGTCCATGCTGTGCGCCCTTCTATGTGTCGCCGCTTTGGTTCAGCCCAGCGCGGCGAATGCGCGGTCGCGAATCTCTTCGACGCTGCCGGTGCCCGCGATGCGCAGGCAGCGCGGCGCGGCCGCGTCGCCGCCTGCCGCCCAGCGTGTGTAGAAATCGACCAGCGGCTGCGTCTGCTGCTTGTAGACGGCCAGCCGGTGGCGAACCGTCTCTTCGCTGTCATCGGCGCGCTGGATCAACGGCTCGCCGGTCAGGTCGTCCAGGCCCGCGACCTTCGGCGGGTTGAACTGCAGGTGATAGGTGCGGCCGGAGGCGAGGTGTACGCGCCGGCCGCTCATGCGCTCGACGATCGCGGCGTCGGGAACATCGATCTCGAGCACGGCGTCGATCCGCACGCCGGCCGTCTTCAACGCCTCGGCCTGCGGGATGGTGCGCGGAAAGCCGTCGAACAAGAAGCCGTTCGCGCAATCGGGCTGCGCGATGCGCTCCTTGACGAGCGCGATGATGATGTCGTCGCTGACGAGCGCGCCGCTGTCCATCACCTTCTTCGCCTCCAGCGCCGCGGGCGATCCGGTCTTCACCGCGGCGCGCAGCATGTCGCCGGTCGAGATCTGCGGGATGCCGTACTTCTCGCAGACGAAGGCGGCCTGCGTGCCCTTGCCCGCGCCCGGCGGGCCGAGGAGGATCAGTCTCATCGTGTGCTTCCTTGTCGATTCCTGTCGCGCAGCTTGCGTGCCGATTGCAGTCCGAATCGAGAATACCATGCGTTCCCAGGTTCGAAGTTGACGCGCGCAGGGCCGCCGCTGGCCTCGAGCACCAATGCGAAAACCTAGGCGAACAGGGCCCGCACGCGCTCCAGATCCTGCGGCGTGTCGACGCCCGGCCCGGGGCGCAGCGCACTCAGGTGCACCGCGATGCGCTCGCCGTGCCACAGCACGCGAAGCTGCTCGAGCGCCTCGATGGTCTCGAGCGGGCTCGCGGCGAGCGACGGGAAGCGGCGCAGGAACGCCGCGCGATAGGCGTAGATGCCGATGTGGCGCAGCGGCGCGGGCTGCGGCAGCACGGCGGCGGGTTCGGCGTCGCGCCGGTGCGGAATCGGCGCGCGCGAGAAGTAGAGCGCGCGCCCGAGGGCGTCGAGCA
>CAZVNC010000143.1:3223-6430 GCA_964628305.1 uncultured Ideonella sp. | reverse complement strand
AGCCGGCTGGTGAGCGATATCGAGAAGCTGATCAAGAAGAGCATCGACATCGAGCCGCTGGAACTCGACGACGAACGTCCGCCGCGCTTCGAGCGTCCGCGCCGCAGGCCGGACGATGAGGGCGAGCGCAGCGAATCGCGACGCGTCGGCTGGCGATCGGCCCCTGCGCCGCGGGAGGCCGCATCGAGCGACCCGTTTTTCGACCAGCCCTACGAGGCGACCGCGTCGACCGAGAAGCCGGCCTGGGAGAAGGCCGCCGCCGCGCCGGTGATTCGCGGGCTGTCGCCCAACATCAAGCCCAAGCGGCGCGTCGCCGCGCTGTTCAGCATCAAGCCGGCGGATTGATCCGCCCCTCCTTCAGCCCGCCTGCAGCGCGAATACCGCCGGGACGTCGGTCGGAACTCGCATTGACCTCGCGCGCCACGCGCTAACGCTGTCGCTGCGGTTCCAGCCGGCGGGCAGGGTCAGGCCGCAACTGACTGCCAGTCGCGTCGACGGCTGCAGATGCGCGAGCAAGGCCGCAAGCAGCGCCATGTTCCGGTACGGCGTCTCGATCATCAGCTGCGATTGCGCCGCGCGGCGCGAGAGTGCCTCGAGCTCGCGGATGCGCGCTGCGCGGGCGGTGTCGTCGATCGGCAGGTAGCCGACGAAGGCGAAGCTCTGGCCCTCGAGGCCGCTCGCGGCGAGAGCAAGCAACAGCGAACTCGCCCCGGGCAGAGGCACGACCTCGATGCCCAGACGATGCGCCGCCTGCACGATGGCGGCGCCGGGGTCGGCGACCGCCGCGAGCCCGGCTTCGGAAACGAGGCCGACGTCGCTTCCGGCAAGCGCTGGCGCGAGCAGCGCGTCCAGTATCGGCGCGGCGGCGACGCGGACGCCCTTCACCGGCCGCGGTAATTCGAGAATGGAGAGCGATTGCAGCGGTAGCGCGAGCGGCACGACGGTGTCGACCCGCTTCAGAAAGGCGCGCGCGGTCTTCGCGTTCTCGGCGATCCAATGCGTCAGCGATGCGGCCCGGCGGATCACGCCAAGTGGAAGCACTTCCTGCAGGTCGCCGCGCTCGGCGCCAGCAGTTACGCCGAAGTCGAGCGGCGTCGGCACCAGAAAGAGCCGCCCGCGGCGGGTATCGGCGGTCGGGCTCACGGCACGAGCGGGTCGATTCCCACCGCGCGCAGCAGCTCGCAGGTGCGGATCAGCGGCAGGCCGACGAGCGCAGTCGGGTCGTCCGATTCGACCGATTCGAGCAGCGCGATGCCGAGCGTCTCCACCTTCGCGCTGCCGGCGCAGTCGTACGGCGCCTCAGTCCGCAGATAGTGCTCGATCTCGGCGTCGCCAAGCTTGCGCAGCCGCACCGTGACCGGCGCGGTCGATTGCGCCTCGTAGCCGCGCGCGATGCAAACCACCGCAATCGCGGTGTGAAAGACGAGTGTCTTGCCGCTCATCGCGCGCAACTGGGCCTGCGCGCGCTCGTGCGTTCCCGGCTTGCCGATCGCCTGACCTTCGAGGTCGGCGACCTGGTCGGACCCGATCACGACCGCGGCAGGCTTCACCTTGGCGACGGCCCGCGCCTTCTCCAGCGCGAGGCGGCTCGCCGCGGCAGCCGGCGACTCGCCGGGCCGTACCGACTCGTCGACCTCGGGCGCACGGACCGAGAACGGCAGGTGCAGGCGTTCGAGGAGTTCGCGCCGGTAGCGCGAAGTGGACGCGAGGATGAGTTCGGGCCGCTGCGGCATGCGGTCATTGTCGCCGCGCCGGCAACACTACACTGTGCCGATGAAACCGCGTGAACACAATCCGCGCCGGCTTGATGTCGAGCACTTCGCGGCCGAGGGCGGCTTTCTCGCCGGCGATTGGCCGCTGGCCGAGCTGACGCGCCTTTGCGATTCCTGCCATGTCGCGCCGGGGCCGAACGCGCCGGATCGCGTTCGCTGGTCGGCGCGCGGCGAGCAGCGCCGGCAGGCGGGGCAGACGGCGCATGCCTGGCTGCGGCTGACGCTCGACGCGAACGTCGATCTCACGTGTCAGCGCTGCCTGTCGGCGGTCACGGTGGCGCTCGCCGTCGACCGCTGGTTCCACTTCGTCGAAGGCGAAGAGCGGGCCGCCGCACTCGACGCCGAGACCGAAGCCGACGTGCTGGCAAGCAGCCGGATGCTCGACCTGCGCGAACTGGCCGAGGACGAACTGCTGCTCGCGCTGCCGCTCGTTGCGCGCCACGAGGTCTGCCCGCAGCCGCTGGCGGCGCCGATCGGGACCGGCGACCAGCCAGGCGATCCAACACCGGCCGAGAGCCCGTTCGCCGCACTCGCCAGCCTCAAGCGCATGCCGCACTGAGCCGGTTGGCGTGACGCTTCGGGCGGCGCGTCGAATCCAGCAGCGACGGTTCGGGATGTTAGAATCCACGGCTTTTCGCGGGCGGGCCATGCAGGGAGACTTGCGCCACGGATCCGTCGCGCAACATGTTTCAGCACAGCCGAGGCGCCGCGGGCGCTTCGCGATCGGGCGGCGCGCCAGGCGGCGGCCGGTCACAGGAGAATCTCATGGCCGTTCAACAGAACAAGAAATCGCCCTCCAAGCGCGGAATGCACCGCTCGCACAATGCACTGCCGACGCCGGGCATGGCGATCGAGCCGACGACCGGCGAAACGCACCGGCGCCACCACATCAGCGCGACGGGTTTCTACCGCGGCCGCAAGGTCCTGAAGACCAAGGCCGACGCCTGAGCACGGAAGGCGGCGCACGCCGGACAGCACCGGCCCGCAACGCGCCGTAGCGGATCGAAGCCGGCCCGTACTGCCCCCGACGGCGGTCATGACGACAGCCCCCACCGCGATGCAGACGCCGGTGCGCATCGCCGTCGATTGCATGGGCGGCGACCACGGCACTAGCGTCACGCTTCCGGCGTGCCGCGCATTTCTGGCCAAGCACGCGCAGGCTGAACTGCTGCTTGTCGGCCGCGCGGCCGAGATCGCCGCCGCTGCGAAGTGGCCGCGCTGCACGCTCGTCGACGCAACCGAGGTGGTGCAGATGGACGACCCGATCGAGGTCGCGTTGCGGCGCAAGAAGGACTCGTCGATGCGGGTCGCGATCAGCCAGCTCAAGGCTGGCGAGTCAGGCGCAGTGGCGGCCGACGCGTGTGTGTCGGCCGGCAACACCGGCGCCCTGATGGCGCTCGCGCGCTACCTGCTGAAGACGATCGAAGGGATCGAC
>CAZVNC010000143.1:0-3213 GCA_964628305.1 uncultured Ideonella sp. | reverse complement strand
CGCCCGGCGATCGCGTATGCGATGCCGAATCAGCGCGACGCCTTCACGACCGTGCTCGACCTCGGCGCGAACGTCGATTGCAGCGCCGAGCACCTGCTGCAGTTCGCCGTCATGGGCAGCGCGCTCGCGGGGGCGATCGACGGCAAGGACGAGCCGAGCGTCGGCCTGCTCAACATCGGCGAGGAGGCGATCAAGGGCAGCGAGACGATCAAGCAGGCCGGCGAACTGCTGCGCCGCGCGGCCGAACGCGGGATGCTGAATTTCCACGGCAACGTCGAAGGCAACGACATCTTCAAGGGCACGACCGACATCGTCGTCTGCGACGGCTTCGTCGGCAACGCGGTGCTCAAGGCCTCCGAGGGGCTGGCGACGATGCTGTCGGACTTCATCCGCCAGGAGTTCACGCGCACGCTGGCGTCCAAGCTTGCGGCGCTCGTCGCGCTGCCGGTGCTCAATCACTTCAAGGCGCGCGTCGATCCGCGGCGCTACAACGGTGCGGCGCTGCTCGGTCTGCGCGGCCTGGTGTTCAAGAGCCACGGCTCGGCCGACGCGTTCGCCTTCGAGCACGCGCTCGAGCGGGCTTATGATGCAGCGCGAAACGGCCTGCTGGCGCGCGTTCATGCTCGCATCCACGACACGCTGCAGGCGCTCGCCGAAGGCGGCGAACAGCCATCGCCGCCGAACTCCGACCTGACGCTCGCCGCATGACTTCCGCTTCGCAACCCTGCTACACGCGCATCGCAGGCACCGGCAGCTATCTGCCGCCGCGCCGCGTCACGAACGACGACCTGGCGCGCCAGCTTGCCGCACACGGCATCGAAACGTCGGATCAATGGATCGTCGAGCGCACCGGGATCCGGGCCAGGCATTTCGCCGACGATGGTGTCGCCTGCAGCGATCTCGCGCTCATTGCCGCGCGCCACGCGCTGGAAGCGGCGTCATGCCGTGCCGAGGACGTTGACCTGATCATCCTCGCCACCTCGACGCCGGACATGGTCTTCCCGTCGACCGCGTGCATTCTGCAGACCAAGCTCGGCATCACGCACGGCGGCCCGGCGTTCGACGTGCAGGCTGTCTGTTCCGGCTTCATCTACGCACTGACGGTCGCCGACGCGATGATCCGCACCGGTTCGGCACGCCGGGCGCTCGTCGTCGGCGCCGAGATCTTCTCGCGCATCCTCGATTTCAACGACCGCACGACGTGTGTGCTGTTCGGCGACGGCGCCGGGGCGGTCGTCCTCGAGGCGAGCGACACGCCCGGGCTGCTTTCGAGCGAACTCCACGCCGACGGCCGGCATGTCGGCATCCTGTGCGTGCCCGGCACGCTCGCTGGCGGCCGTGTCAGCGGCGACCCGCTGCTGAAGATGGACGGCCAGGCGGTCTTCAAGCTCGCGGTCGGCGTGCTCGGCGATGTGGCACTTGCGGTGCTCGCCAAGGCGGGGCGCAGCGAGGCCGACATCGACTGGCTGATCCCGCATCAGGCCAATCTGCGCATCATGCGCAGCACGGCACGCAAGCTCAAGCTGGCGCCGGACAAGCTGATCGTGACGGTCGACGAGCACGGCAACACGTCAGCGGCGTCGGTTCCGCTCGCGCTCGATCATGCCATCCGCAGCCGGCGCATCGCGCGCGGCGATACGCTGCTGCTCGAAGGCGTGGGCGGCGGGTTCACGTGGGGTGCGGTGCTGCTCGATTACTGATCGCTTCCCGCCGGCCGATGTCCGGCGGTGTCAGGACGGGCAGGCGGTCGTTTCCTCGGGAACGACGCGCTTGCCGCAACCGATGTACAGGAACTTGCAATGATCCCTTTCGCATTCGTCTTTCCCGGCCAGGGCTCACAGTCGGTCGGCATGCTCGACGCCTGGGGCGGCCATCCGGCCGTGCGCCAGACGCTCGAGGAAGCTTCAGCGGCGCTCGATGAGGACATCGGTGCGCTGATCCACACCGGGCCGAAGGAAAAGCTCGATCTGACGACGCAGACGCAGCCGGTGATGCTGACCGCGGGCATCGCCTGCTATCGCGCCTGGCTTGCCGAGACCGGCCTTGCGCCGGCCGTTGTCGCGGGGCACTCGCTCGGTGAATACACCGCGCTCGTCGCGGCTGGCGCATTGAGTCTGGCCGATGCGCTGCCGCTGGTGCGCCTTCGCGCTCAGGCGATGCAGGATGCGGTGCCGGTTGGCGAAGGCGCGATGGCGGCGATCCTCGGCATCGACGCCCAGGCCGTGCGCGACGGCTGCGAGGCGGTCGCGGTGTCCAGCGGCGAGGTCGTCGAGGCGGTCAACTTCAACGACCCGAAGCAGACCGTGATCGCCGGCAGCAAGGCCGGCGTCGAACAGGCGATCGTCGCTCTGAAGGCCGCCGGCGCGAAGCGCGCGCTGATGCTGCCGGTCTCGGCGCCGTTTCACTCCAGCCTGATGAAACCGGCGGCGGAGCGGCTGAAGGGGCGCCTGATGGTGACACACTTCGCGGCACCGTCGATCCGGGTCGTCAACAACATCGATGCGAGAGTCGAGACCGAGCCGCAGTTGATCCGCGATGCGCTCTACCGCCAGGCCTTCGGTCCGGTGCGCTGGGTCGAGGTCGTGCAAGCGATACGCGCCCAAGGCATCGGCCACATCTTCGAATGCGGCCCTGGCAAGGCGCTCGCCGCGATGGTGCGGCGCATCGATGCCGATGCCGTGACGGCCACCGTGCTCGACCCCGAGTCCCTGACCGAGGTTCGAGGAATGATCGCGTGAGCGCAGCGCCGGACCAGGGTCGGCAGGTGGCGCTCGTGACCGGCGCCTCGCGCGGCATCGGGCAGGCTATCGCACGCACGCTCGCCGCCGCCGGCATGGCCGTCGTCGGCACCGCGACGACCGACGCCGGCGCCGAGGCGATCGGCAGGGCGCTTGCAGGCTTCGAAGGCTGCCGGGGCATTCGGCTCGACGTGGGCGATGGCGCGGCGGTGGAGGCGGCGATCGATGCCATCGTCGTCGCCGACGGCGGCCTGCATGTGCTCGTCAACAACGCCGGCATCACGCGCGATGCGCTTGCGATGCGGATGAAGGACGAGGCCTGGGACGCGGTGCTCGACACCAACCTGAAGGCCGTGTTTCGCTGCTGCCGGGCGGCGATCCGGCCGATGATGAAGCAGCGCTTCGGTCGCATCGTCAACATCACGTCGGTCGTCGGCGCGAACGGCAACGCCGGCCAGGCCAACTACGCCGCGGC
>CAZVNC010000142.1:0-6473 GCA_964628305.1 uncultured Ideonella sp. | reverse complement strand
CCTCTTCCTCGACGAGCCGACGGCCGGCGTCGACGTCGAGCTGCGCCGCGAGATGTGGGGCCTGGTGCGCGGCCTGCAGGCGACCGGGGTGACGATCATCCTGACGACGCACTACATCGAGGAGGCCGAAGAGATGGCCGAGCGCATCGGCATCATCGCCAAGGGCCGCATCATCCTCGTCGAGGAAAAGTCGCGGCTGATGCGCCAGCTCGGCAAGAAGCAGTTGACGCTGCATCTGCAGCAGCCGCTGCAGGCCGTTCCGCCCGCGCTCGCGGCTTACGCGCTCGAACTCGGCGCGGACGGCCACGACCTCGTCTTCAGCTTCGATGCGAAGCAGGAGAGGCCACGCATCGCCGATCTGCTGCGCGATCTGGCAGCGCTCGGCATCGGCTTCAAGGATCTGCAGACCGCGCAGAGCTCGCTCGAGGACATCTTTGTCAACCTGGTGCACCAGCCGGCATGAACCGCCACGCGATCCTCGCCATCTACAAGTTCGAGATGTCGCGCACGCGGCGCACGCTGGTGCAGAGCATCGTCTCGCCGGTGCTGTCGACGGCGCTCTATTTCGTCGTCTTCGGCTCGGCGATCGGTTCGCGCATGATCCGCATCGACGACATCGGCTACGCCGCCTTCATCGTGCCGGGGCTCATCATGCTGTCGATCCTGACGCAGAGCATCTCGAACGCGTCGTTCGGCATCTACATGCCCAAGTTCTCGGGGACGATCTACGAGCTGCTTTCGGCGCCGGTGTCGGCGCTCGAGATCGTCGTCGGCTACGTCGGCGCGGCGGCGACGAAATCGGTCGTCCTCGGCCTGCTGACGCTCGCCACGGCGCGCCTGTTCGTCGATTTCCAGATCGCGCATCCGGTCTGGATGCTCGCCTTCCTGGTGCTCACGTCGGTCACCTTCAGCCTGTTCGGCTTCATTATCGGCGTCTGGGCCGACGGCTTCGAGAAGCTGCAGATCGTGCCGGTGATGATCGTCACGCCGCTCGCCTTCCTCGGCGGCAGCTTCTATTCGATCAACATGCTGCCCCCGGTGTGGCAGACCGTCACCCTCTTCAACCCGGTCGTCTATCTGGTGAGCGGCTTTCGCTGGAGCTTCTACGACATCGCCGACGTCGGCGTCGGCATCAGCCTGGCGATGACTTTCGTGTTCATGCTGCTGTGCCTGGCCGCCGTCACCTGGATCTTCAAGACCGGCTACAAGCTCAAGGCCTGAGCCGGTCGTCTCCAGTTCAACCGGCGTCAGGGCAGGCGCATCAGGATCGGCACTGCGGCCTTGCGCAGGCAACCGGTCGCGACGCTGCCGAGGAACGCGGCCGCGACCGGCGCGCTGTTGGCGCGCGTGACCATCGCGAGCATCGTGCCGCGGTCCTTGCCGACGAAATCGGCGATCGCCTTGTCGGTTTCGTCGCCGTGCAGCACCTCCCAGCTGTATTCGATGCCGTACTTCTTGCCGAGCTCGATGGCGCGGGTACGCACGTAGGACGATTCGGAAAGGTCGCCGACCGGCGCGTCGGCGGCCGACGCCTGCGCGCGAGTGCCGAGCACCGAGATCGCGACCAGCCGGGCGCCGAGCGAGCGCGCCATCTCGGCGGCCTGGTCGCCGATCGACTCGGCGACCGGCGTGCCGTCCATCGGCACGACGACGCGCGTGATCTTGACCGCCGCGGCCGGGTCGCCGCCGGTGTGGGCGGACGACCGGTAGAGCAGGACCGGGGCATGGCCACCGGCCCGCAGCACCTTCATCGCGACGCTGCCAAGCGCGACGCCGAGAACGCCGGAGCGACCGTGCGTCGTCATCGCGATCAGCGTATCGGGCACCCGCGCGGCTTCGGCGATCAGCGCCGCCGCGACGTCGCCGTCGGCGCTGACGCAGTGCGCGTCGGCCTTGACCTTGGCGGCGAGCGCGTCGACGTAGATCGATGCCTTGGCGCGCTCGCCGTCGGCTTCGACGATGCGCACGAGCGACAGTTGCATTCCCGCCGCCTGGGTAATTCCGAGGGCGTAGGGGAGGATGGCTTCGGCGAGATCCGAGCCATCGATGGCGACCAGCAGACGCTTGTACATGTTCAGGTTTCTCCGTTGCGAATGATGCAGGCCCAAGGATAAGTCGAGACCGCGAACATATCAAAGGCGGCGGCCCGGCGACCCGACCCTGCCGGCGTGCGGGCCGGACGTCAGGCCCTTCGCCCGGCGGCCGCTGCGGGCGGCCGCGGCAGCCAGGCGAAGGCCGCTGCGCCGGCGGCGAGCAGCAACGCGATCGTGCCGAGCACGGCGGCAAACGGATCGGCGCCGTTGGCGGCGGCGATCGACGCGACGAGCCCGGTCAGCCATTGCATCAGCGCGATGCCGAGGAACATCGCCATCGTGAAGAGGGCGATCGCGCGGCCGGTCAACGCTTGCGGGTAGGCGTCGCGCACATCGGCGTACTGCAGCACGATGAAGCCCGAGATCAGCCCGTAGAAGATCGCGCCGCCGACGTCGAACAGCGAACCGGGGTCGAACGCCATCAGCGCGAACGTCGCAACCCCGGCGACCGTGAAGCCGACGATCCAGCGCCGCCGGTGGCCGGCGCCGGGGTCGAGCCGGCCGATCAGCGGCGTGCTGATCATCGACACCACCGACATCGCGATCGCGACGTTGCCGGTCTGCACCAGCGAGAAGTCGTGCCGCGCGACGAGCAGCGGGCCGATCCACAGCCCGCGCAGCGCGATGAACGCGGCGTAGGTGACGGCCGAGAGAGCGAGGATGCCGAGCGTATGCGGCTTCGTGAAGAGCGCCCCGAAGCCGCGCAGTGCGCCGGCCACCGAGCCGGCGCTGCGCGCCGGCATGCTCGAAGCCGGTTCCTGGACGAGGGCGTAGATCACAAGCCAGGCGAGCGCCGAGGCGACGCCGAGCACGACGAATCCGGCCCGCCACGACTGCGCCTCGATCAACCACGCGAGCGGGGTGCCGGTCGCGAGCATGCCGATGCCGCCGATGCCGAGCACCGCGCCCGACACGCTGGCGTATTGCGCCGGTGGGTAGTGGCGGGCGATGTAGACGGTGCAGACGAGGAAGGCCGGCGCGCAGCCGGCCCCGATCAGCACCTGGGCGAAGACAAGCACTTCGAAGTTCGTCGTCCAGGCCGACAGCGCCGCGCCGAGGATCGCGAGCGGAAACGCGGCCAGCGCCGTTCGCCGCACGCCGTAGAGGTCGATGCCGACGCCCATCAGGAGCTGCAACGCGCCGAACGCGAAGTGGAACGCGCCGGCGAACACGCCGAGCGCCTGCGGCGTCAGCGTGAACTCCGCCTCGAGCTGCGGCGCCATGATCGCGGCGATGGTGCGATACGCCTGGCTGAGCGTGAAGGCGCTGGTCAGCGCCAGCAGCACCGCCCAGCCCGGAGTGCCGCGGCCCGGCCCCGCCGGGGCGGACGGCGTCATACGGCGTCCTTCGGGATCGTGGGCGGGTGCATGCGGGCGGCAGGGATTGGCGATCCCGCATTCTCGGCCCTTGCGGCGCACGAACCGCCGGCGTCAGCGCGAGCCTTGCAGCGTTTGCGCCACCTGAAGGCGGCGCGCGGTATGCAACGAGAGCTGGGCGATCCTCGTCACGACGCTGGCGAGCGCCTTCTCGGCCTCGGCGAACAGATCGCCTTCGGTCGTTCGCAGCACGCCCTCGAGCGTTTCGCTGAATGCCTCCAAGGCTGCCTGCGCGGCGACGAGCAAGGCGACAGCGTCGCCGCCGGGCGCTTCCTGCCCGGCGTGCGGTGCGTATGCATCGGCCGGCCAGGAGGGCGATCGAAGCAGCCGCTCGAGCAGCGCGGCGTCCTCGTCGTCGCCGAGTGCGCGCAGCCGCGCGGCAATCGCGCGATGGCGCGCCCGAATGTCGGCCTCGTGCCGGCCGAGCAAGGCATGCAGTGCGTCGGCCGAGGCCACGCTCGCCGGCGCCTCCTTGATGTCGCGCCGCTCGCGATGCCAGGCCTGGCGGCGAAAACGCCGCATCAGCGAGGCGTGGCGCAGCTCTTCGAGTGCGAGTTGTTCGGCCTGTGCGCGAATTCCGGGGTCGGTCGCTTCGGCGGCGATGTAGCTGTAGAGAGCGAAGGCTTTTTGTTCGCTGTCGGCGGCGATTGCGAACGCGCGGTAGGGCGTCAACTGCGCGCTGCCGGCCGCCTCGTCCCACGCCTTCCACAGATCGGCCGGCACGCTGCGCTTGAACTTGTCGCCGCTTGGAAGCGACTGCCCGATTGACGCCGCCCAGTGGGCGACGGCATCGAGATGCTTGCGTTCTTCGTCGAGCATCACGCGCAGCGCCGCGGCCGTCGCCACCTCGCCGCGCAGCGTCATGTTCTGCACCAGCAACGCGTAGCGCCGCACCGATTCCTGCTCGATCGCGTTGGCGATGCCCACGAGCTCGGCCAGCGTTCGCGGGCGGGCGTCGGGAGAATGTTCGAAGGGCGGCTCGCGCATTGCCTTTCCTTACCTTGACAAGTCGCAGACAAAAGTGATTTAGCTATGGCCGGTCGCGATGTTTTCATATCATCGGCCGAATGTCGATCACTCTCATGGCTTGGCGGGCGCGCTTCGCGGTGCTTGTGCTGCTTGCAGTGCTGCTGTTGGCGTGGGCGGCACCCGCCGCCGCGCAAGGCAAGGCGGCCGAACTCGCGGCCTTCCTCGCCAAGGTCACGCCGGCCGAGATCGTTCCCGGCGCCGACCGCTTCGGGCCGATCCGCGAGTCGCCGGTCGTCGCGCCCGCCTATCGCGGCGACGAACTGCTCGGCTACGTGTTCCTGAACTCGCAGTTCGTCGATGCGACGGGCTACTCGGGCAAGCCGATCCACATCCTTGTCGGCCTCGATGCGCAGGGCAAGATCGTCGGCGCCAAGCTCGTCGCGCACAGCGAGCCGATCGTCCTGATCGGCATCCCAGAGCACAAGGTCACGACCTACCTGAAGTCGTTCATCGGCTACAACCCGCTGCAGGCGAGCGCGACCAACGAGAAGCCGCCGCACCCCGATATCGTCAGCGGCGCGACCGTCACCGTGCTCGTGATCGGCGACAGCGTCGTGCGCTCGGCGGTGCGCGTCGGTCGCGCTCTCGCGTCGGGCGGCGCGGGCAGTGCGGGTGGCGCGGCGCCGGCGGCGCCGACGCGCGTCGTCGACGACAAGGCCGGCCAGACTGCCGACTGGGCGGCACTGATCGCCTCGGGTGCGGTGCGCCACCTGCGCCTGACGGTCGGCGAGGTCAACAAGGCCTTCGCGGAGTCCGGCAATGCGCTCGCCGCAAAGCACCCCGAGCCGGGCGCCGACGATGCCACTTTCATCGACCTCTACGTCGCGCTCGTCTCGCAGCCGGCGATCGGCCGCAGCCTGCTCGGCGACGCCGAGTTCGAAAGCGTCGCCAAGATGCTCGCCCCCGGCCAGCACGCCATCCTCGTCGCAGGCGACGGGTTGTATTCGTTCAAGGGCTCGGGCTACGTTCGCGGTGGCATCTTCGACCGCATCGAGCTGATCCAGGGCGCCGAGACGATCCGTTTCCGCGACCGCCAGCACCGGCGTGCCGGCACGCTGCGCGCAGCCGGCGCACCCGAACTGAAGGAGGTCGACGTCTTCGCGATTCCGCCCGGGGTGGATTTTGACCCCGCCGCGCCGTGGCGGCTGCAGTTGCTGGTGCAGCGCGCGACCGGCGCGCTCGACAAGGCCTTCGTGAGCTTCGAACTGCCCTACCAGCTTCCCGAGAACTACACGAAGGTGCAGGCCGTGAAGGCAGCGGCGGCACCAGTTGCGAGCGAACCGGCAGTTGCCGGCGCACAGGCGAGTGCGGTGCACAGCGAAGCGGCGCCTGCGGCGATTCCGGGCGACGAGGTCGTGCAGGAGACCGGGCCGCCGCTGTGGGAGCGGCTGTGGCGCAGCAAGGTGGCGTCGATCGCGATGCTGGCGGGGATGCTGGGTGCGCTGACGCTGATCTTCTTCTTCCAGGATCTGCTCGTCACGCACGAGAAGCTGTTCGACCGCATCCGGCTCACCTATCTCGTCGTCACGCTGCTGTGGCTGGGCTGGTTCGCGAGCGCGCAGCTCTCGGTCGTCAACATCCTGACCTTCGCGAACTCGCTGCGCACCGGGTTCAACTGGTCGCTGTTCTTGGTCGACCCGCTGATCTTCATCCTCTGGTGCTCGGTCGCCGCGGCGCTGTTGTTCTGGGGCCGCGGGCCGTTCTGCGGCTGGCTGTGTCCGTTCGGCGCGCTGCAGGAGCTGACGAACCGGATCGCGAAGGCGCTGCATGTGCCGCAGCTCAAGATTCCGTGGCGGGTACACGAACGCCTCGTGCCGTTCAAGTACATCATCTTCCTCGGCCTGTTCGGCGTCTCGCTCGGCTCGCTCGCGCTGGCCGAGCGCCTGTCCGAGGTCGAGCCGTTCAAGACCGCGATCATCCTGCACTTCGTTCGCGAATGGTGGTTCGTCGCGTTCGCGCTCGCGCTGCTCGCGGC
>CAZVNC010000141.1:0-6515 GCA_964628305.1 uncultured Ideonella sp. | reverse complement strand
CACCGCCGCGGCGCATCGTTTCGGCCGCTTCGGTCAGCGCGGTGTAGATGCCGGGGTGGCCTTCCTCGTCGGTCGCGATCGAATCACCGACCGGTTGCACGAAGCAGTTGATGAGGGTCGCCGAAAGCGCCGTGCCGGCCGCCGAACTGATCCGCCCGGCCGGGATGAAGCCGCGCTGCTGGGCATCAAGAAAGCGCGTCTCCCACGTCGCGCGCTGCTCCGGCGCCTCGACCTGCGCCAGCGCACGTGCGACGCGCAAGCGGATGTCGTCGGCGCTCTTCTCGTCGCCCTTGGCGTACTTTTCCAGCAGCACCTCGTCGGTGATGAGTTGCGGCGCGAGGGCGGGCAAGGCAGCGCGGGGGAATCGGCTGCGGGTCGTCTCTGTCATCTTGTCTCCTGGTCTCCTGAAATGTGTGGCGCAGGCTAATGTGGCGCCCGCGGCAAGGGTTTGACAGCCGTCAGCAAGGCTGCCGATCGACCGCCGGCGCATTCGCTACAAGTTGCGTGTCGCGGTGGGCGATGATGCCGTCGGGCCGATAGGCCGGTTCGCCGCCGCAGCGCACGGCCGGCGGCGCGATCACCCAAGCCGTGGGTTCAGCGCACATTGTGCCCCACGCTCGCCGACACGCAACGCTGGGTCGACAGCGCACCGCCCAGCGGCACAGGTCAGGGCAGGCTACACGCCCGCAGGAAGGCGTCCACCGCGTCGGTGTAGGCGCCGGGTGCGCCGAGCAGATCGTTGAGGTCGGCGTGCGACAGCGCGACCTCGAGCACCGACACCTGCCCGCCGAGCGAAGCCGCCTTCGCCGCGAACGCCTTCGCCTGCGGGCAAGAGTCGCCGCGCAGCGTGGAGCACACCGCAAGCCAGGGCGCCGACGGCGGCGCCTGCAGCCTGTGAAGCGGCGAAGCCTCGCGCCAGTCGGCGGGATCGGTGCCGAACGCATCATCGTAGAAGCCGAAGTGCCGGCGCGTCATGATCCGCTCCAGATCGAACGCGGCACTGTCTATGCTGATCGTGGCACGCCAGGGCTCGACGCCGAAGCGCGCGCCGATCCGCGGATCGGCAGCGATCAGCGACACCAGATGCGCGCCAGCCGAATGCCCGATCAGCACCGCCTGCGAGCCGTCGGCGCCCCAGGCGCCGGCATGCTGCTGCACGAAGGCGAGCGCGCGCGCGACGTCGTCGGCCTGCTCGAGAGGGCGCGCCTGCGGCAGCATGCGGTAGTTGACCGAGACCAGCACGACGCCGCGACCGACCCAATGCATGACCTTGTTTCGCACGCTGCGAAGCAGTCCCTTGTCGCCCCGGCTCCAGGCGCCGCCATGAACGATCAGCATCACGGGCGCGCCATCGGCTTGCGCCGGACGGTAGATGTCGATCGCCTGGGCGGGGTCAGGGCCGTAGAAGATGTCGCGCTCGACGCTGGCCCCCGGCGGCAACTCGAACGGGCCGCGTGCGCCCATCGGATGGCGCGGGATCGAAGGGTCTTTGACCTGACGTCGCGCCGCCGCGAGTGCCGCGAGCCATGCCGGTCTGTTCAACACCCCGACCTATCCGCGCCTGGACCGGTCTTCGTCCGGCGCGCGACCCAGGAACACCTCGCATCCGCCGCGCGGATTGAAAACGTACTTGTCGCCGTCGAGCGGCATCACCTTCGGCCCCCAGGGGTTGGCGGTGCCGAGAAACAGACCGTAGGGCGTCGACTCGAGCGTCCTCAAACCCATGTTGTACGGGTTGCCCATGCCATTCGTCGTGACCGGAACCCAGTTGACGCCATCGTTGCTGCGGTAGAGGTCGAAGCCGGCTCCGTTGTCGAACATGGTCTTCGGCGTGACGTAGGCCAGAAGCCCAGCAAACGCGCCGGGCCAGCGGCTGTGCTTAACGTAGCCTAGCCACGCGCTCCACTCGAAGGTGCTGACATAGAGCCAGCCTTCGTGCTCGCACATGCGCCACATGTAGCCGTTGAAGAAGTTGTCGAAGCCGGCGCGCCGGCCCGACAAGGGCTCCTTGCGACCATCCGGCGTGTCGCGCGGCTCGCCGACGATCAGATCCCAGCTCAGGTCTTCGTTGAGCCGTATGAGTTCGGCGGCCGCCGGGCCGATCTTGTTGAGCTTGTCGATGCCGCCGCCCTGGATGCCGGTGCCGATGTACAGCGATCCCTTGAACGGACACATGCTGAGCACACCCTGGTTCTCGGGCCCGCGCCAGGCGCCCCGCGTCAGCACCTGTTCCCACTCGTAGGGCGGCTCGCCTTCGCAGCGGCTGCGCCAGAGCTGGAAGCCCTCGTGATTGAGCGTCCCGGCGTAGAGGTGGTCACCCCAGCCGCAGAGTTCATGCACTGACTTGTTGCTCAGGTCGCCGAACGCGAAGTCGGTCACCGGCTCCCATTGACCGGCCGCGGGATCGCGGCTGCCATAGATCACGACGTGGCCGGAGATGTTCTGGTTGCCTCCGCGCGCGCCGGCCGGCGTCGTGAACAGCATGCCCTTGAAAGACACGAGCGAACGGATCGTCGTCACCGGCAGGCCCACCAGTCCGGGCTCGCAGGTCTGCTCGAAGCGGCGGCCGTCTTCCGATCGAAGGACGATGGGCCCGGGCCCCCTCGCGGGCGACCAGGTGCAGGCATAGAGATTGGGCTTGCCGGTGGCGGCGTCCACATGCACCGCCATCGCGCGGTAACTGACTTCGCGCGGAATGCGCTGGCCATCGCTGCCGACGATCATCGGCGACTTGTAGGCGCGCTCCCAGCGGTCGACGCGCGGATCGTAGGCCCAGATCTCGGCACACAGGTCGAGGTCGAACGGGTCCACCGGCCCCTCGACCGGCCAGACGTCCAGACCGAGACTCCCGGCGTGACGCTTGCGCATGAGCGAGAACGCGCCCCGGATCGTGCTCACGTACAGGCGGCCGTTGAACCAGACCATCGAGTGCGCGTATGAGTTGTGGCCGTCGCCGAAGCCGCCGTAGGCGATCAGCTTGAAGTGCTCCCGGCTCAGCCCGGGCCGCACCCCGAGCCGGTTCGCCACCGCCGCCATCACGCGGCGTCCAGTTCCGAGATGAAGCGGTCCAGGGCCATGCCGGCTTCCTCGCGCGTGCTGAACGGACCGAACCGGTTCTCGTCGCGGGTCGTGAAATGCCATCCGTTGTCGGCTCGAAAGATCCGGTCGCTGCGAAAGTGCCTGCGCCCGGCTTCGCCGCGGCGATAGCGGCGCGGCGAAGCCGCGAACTCGCCGCCCCAAAAGCGAAGGCAGGCCGACAGGACTTCCTGCGGCCGCAGGGTCGGGAAGAAGTGGCCGGCGTCGCGCACGCGAAGGAACTCGGCATGCGGCCAGATCGCCAGCAGTTCGGCGCCCGAGAGCCGGGCCGGCGAGTGGTCGCCATACATCGCGATGATCGGAAAATCCAGCTTGCGCAGGCGCTCCGGTGCGAGTCCGTCGTCCTGCAGCATCTCGGCCTCGGCCGAGGTCGTGTTCATCAACTCCAGCCACGCGGCCGATGTGCGCTTGCCGGTCCTGCCGAGCAGCGGGCTGACCAGATCGACCAGCTCGTCCGGTACCTCCCTGCCCTGCAGTTGCCACTCCGCGACGCGGGTCAACAGCTTCGGGCCGAAGTACGGATCGCTGGTCGAAAGCCCCGCCCCCATGCGGTCGAGCACGGGCTGAACCTGCTGGCTGAAGCTCCAGGCCTCGCGTTCCTGGACCTCGCGGCCGGCCGAAAAGTGGCTGTCGGCAAGCACCAGGCTGCGCACGCGCTCGGGGCTGACACAGGCGAAGTGCAGCGCCACGACGCCGCCGAAGCTGTGCGCCATCAGATGCGCCTTGTCGATCCGCAGGTGATCCATCAGTGCCGCCAGGTCGCAGGCGAGATTGTCCGGCGCATAGCCGGTCGCCGGCATCTCCGAGCGGCCATGTCCGCGCAGGTCGTACAGGGTCACCCGAAACCGCTTGGCTAGCGCAAGGCCGTAGCGGAAGTACCAGAACGCCATGTTGGTGGCCAGGCCATGCACCATGACCAGGTCTTCGCACGCAGGCCCGCCGCCATCGTCCAGCTGGACGTAGTTGAGCTTGACTCCGTTGATCGTCGCGATCGGCATCGTTGGCGGTTCCGTTATTCCATGTAGCCCAGCATCTGGAGCTGATCCATGATCTGCTTCTTCTCGTCCTCGTCCATTGCCTCGGTCAGGCTGGCGTTGGCACCGCCCTGGGTTGCGGCGCCGATCTCGATCGGATGCGCGCTCTTGTGCTCGGCGGTGAACATCGCCGGCGGAACCACGCCCTCCAGGTCCGAGGGCACCGGCAGCCCGACGCTATAGAGCAGCGTCGACGCCACGTCGGTGATGTGGCGCTTGCCGATCAGTTTGCCGGCCTCGATGCCCGGGCCGTAGGCCATGAACACACCTTCCGGATGGTGTGTGCCGACGACGTAGTTGCGCTTCTGGACGATCGGCAGGATGTTGCGCACCGAGACGAATCCGAAGTCGCGCAGCACGAGCTGCAGGTCCGGCGCGTCATGCATAGCCGCGCCTGGGAACACGTCCTCGCGCTTGTGGATCTCGGTGACGATGCGCTCGCCGGTCTCGGGGTCTTTCAGCTCCTCGAGGTCGCGCATCAGGCGCGCGCGCACCTTCTCGTAGTCCTTCGGGTCGATACCGGTCTCGCCGGGCTGTCGGGCGACCCGGATCGTGATGCCGTTGCACGACGGCGTGCGGCAATAGGCGGTGGTGCGCGTCCAGTCGAGGTAGGCGAAATAGCTCTTGCTGACGTTGAAGCCTTCGATGCCCTCGGGCATCGGCTTGAAGTGGACGTAGCCCTTCTCGGCCAGGTAGGCGTTGATGCGCACGACCTCGGTCGACGCGGTGAAGCCGTGATCCGACGCGAAGAACACTTGCACTTCGGGACCCGCCGCGGTGACCAGGCGCTCGACGAAGCTGTCGAGTTGGGCAAAGTAGGCGAGCGAGAGCTTGCGCATGCGGGCGTGGTACTCGCCCATGCCGTCTTGCGGCAGGCGTGGATCGAGGTATTGCCAGGCCTGGTGCTGCAGCTTGTCGACGCCATCGAACAGCACCGCCATCAGGTCCGGCGCCTCTTCCTTCATCAGGTATTCGGCGACCCGGAACCACTGCATCTCGCGCGGCAGATGGTAGCGCACCCACGCTTCGCGGTCCTCGTCGCTGAGCTCGTAGCCGGCCTGCTGTTCCTGGTCGAAGTCCCAGGCCAACTCGCTCGCGTTGAAGTGGGGGATCTTCTTCAGTCGATCGTAGAGTTCCGGCGGATAGGTGTTGCGGCGCAGGTGGCGCGCCGGCACGAAGCCCGGCACGATGAGGCCGTTCAGGTCGCTCGGCGGCGGCGCCGTGAACGGGAAGTTCAGCGCCGCAATGCGCTTGCCCTGGCGGCTGGCGATCGACCAGATCGTCTCGACCCGGCAGTCGCGGGCGTCGAACAGCGTCATGAAGACCTTGTCGCCGCGCTCCTCGGCGCGCACGAAATCGTAGACACCGTGATGCCCTGGCCCGCGGCCGGTCATCAGCGACACCCAGGCCGGCGGCGTCAGCGGGTTGGGCGTCGAACGCAGCTTGGCACGGGTGCCGCCGGCGAAGATGCGCGCCATGAACGGCATCACGGCGCCTCCCTCGGCGTTCGATCCGGGCTTGATCAATTCGTCGAGGACGGTGAACGTGGCGCCGTCCATGCCGATGAAAAGGGTGCGAACGGTCATGTCCTGAGTCCTTCGGTTCGGAGACGGCCCGCCGTAGCGCCTGCGGACGCGGCCGTGTGTTTGACGAAGCTGCGGGTCGATTCCCTCATCCGTGAACCTCCAGACGGTGAAGCTCGTGCCCCGCAACGGCGATGATCCTGGCCTCGTCCTGCATCACGCGCGTCTCCACCGTGGCGGCACCATGCTGGACGAGCAGTCTTTCACACTCCGCGTCGGCGGCGACGACGACGAAATCGCCTGGCCGGCCCTGCAGACCGGTACCGAGAAACTTCGCAGCCGCCTCTTTTGCGCACCACAGGCGCAACAGGCGCTCCTCGAGCGCGGGCCCGGAGAGACCCTGGACCCACGGTTGTTCCTGCGGCGCGAGCGACTCGACCAGCAGCTTGGGCTGCTGGATGCGGCCGAGCGCCTCGAGGTCGACGCCGACCGGTTTGCCGGGCGCCGAGATCGCCGCGAGACAGGTGGCCGCGTTGTGCGCCAGCGAGACGCGCGGTGCGGCGATCAGGCTCTCGCACCACGCGCCGCCGACCACCGGTGCACCCTGGGCGTCGTGCCCGACCAGGATGTCGGTCGAATGAAGCAGATGCCCGGTCTGTTCGGCAATCCACAGACGCACCGCCTCCTTCAGCGCAGCGCGGCCGAACAACCACTCACGCCGACGCCGAAGATGGCCCTGCAGCGCGTACCACTCGTCGCGCTCGACCGGTCCGAGCAAGGCATGGGCGAGGATGCGCAGGCAGATGCCACCCGACTGCGAGCAGAATTCCTCCGACATCAGCGGCACTTCCCAGAGCGCCAC
>CAZVNC010000140.1:0-6580 GCA_964628305.1 uncultured Ideonella sp. | reverse complement strand
CGGCCGCCGTCGATCTTCTACTACGATTACGAGGACTTCGAGCTGGTCGGTTCCGAACACCATCCGGCGACCAAGGCGCCGGTGGCGGTGTGAGCCGCGTAGAGGGGCCCCGCGAAGCGGGGATCGCAGCGAGAACGAACGCCGCCTGCCGCCGACCGCGCAGCGGCACGCGTCGAACCGTCCGCCCGAAGGCGGCGGTGTAAGAAGCTGATGGAGCTCGCCCTGATCGCAGCGGTCGCGCGCAACGGCGTGATCGGCCGCGGCGACGCGCTGCCGTGGCAGCTGCCCGAGGATCAGCGGCACTTCCGCCGCGTGACGATGGGCGCTCCGGTCATCATGGGGCGCAAGACCTGGGACTCGCTGCCAGCGCGCTTTCGCCCGCTGCCGGGGCGGCGCAACATCGTCGTCACGCGCAATCCAGCGTGGCGCGCCGCGGGCGCCGAGCAGGCGCCGTCGCTCGACGCGGCGCTCGCGCTCGCCGCCGACGCGGCGCGGGCCTTCGTCATCGGCGGCGGCGAGCTCTACCGCGCCGCGCTGGCGCAGGCGGCCGAACTCGTGTTGACGGAGATCGAGCGCGACTTCGACGGTGACGCGCGCTTCCCGGACTTCGACCGCAGCGTGTTTCGGGAACGCTCGCGCGAGCCGCACCACGCAGCGCCGCCCAACGATTTCGACTACGCCTTCGTCACCTACCGGCGCATCGCTGGCTGAGCAAAGCACGCCATGCCCGAAGACGACTTTCACGTCCACGGCCCGCACGACCACGAGCTCGAGCACGCGGCGCATGGGGTGCATGGCAGCTTCGGCGGCAGGCTGGCCGTCGCCACGGCGCTCCTGGCGACGGTCGCAGCCGTGTTCTCGTTCCGCAGCGGCGGCAGCGAGTCGGAGGCGCTGCGACTCGAGAACGAGGCGGCGATCCGGCGCTCCGAGGCGGCGATCCAGTGGGGCAACGTGCTGACGACGAGCAGCCAGCAGCACCTGGCCGAACTGGCCGCCGAACTCGTGCCGGACGCAAGGAAGGCGCACTTCCAGGCCGAGGCCCGGCGTCTCGGCGCCGAGCGCGACGCGGCCAAAGCGATCGCCGTGCGCCTGGAACGCGAGGCGATCGAGCTCGACGAGCGCAGCGACGCCCAGCTGCACCGCCATCACCGCTGGGCACAGGCGACCACGGTAATGCAGATCGCGATCGCGATCGCGGCGATCGCCCTGCTGACGCGGCGCCGCTGGATGGTCTGGGGCGTTGCCGCGCTGGGTGCAGTGGGCACCGCGATCGGTGGCGCGGCGTGGCTCCAGCTCTGACGGGGCAGGCAAGGGCAGTTGTGCGCTCTGAATGGCCGGCACGCGCCTCATTCATGTCAGGCGCCTGGCTGGCAACCGATCCGGATCGATCCCCCGGGCACATCGTCTCGGGCCAGCTGGGGCTCCCGGCTTGAATGCGGGTTCATTGCGCACACGCAACGGCTATCGCCGTGCGAGTGCCTAGAGTGGCTCATCGCGAACACGCGCCGAGGTCAAGACTTGTCATGAAGAGACTGCTGATTGGCGTGGTAGCGGCCTGCGCCGCGACCTGGAGTGCCGCCGAGCCGACCCTCGCCTGGGTCACCGAGCCGGGCGGCGTGGCGGTGGCGCTCGATGCGGCGGACAACGTCTACACGGCGCGCTGGGACTACAACCCGGCCGGTGACATCTACGTCGCCAAGCGCGATGTCTTCGGCGTGCTGCAGTGGGAGGTGCGCTACGACAACACCGACACCACGCGCCACGAGGTCGCGACCTGGGTCGACACCGACAGCGGCGGCAACGTGCTCGTCAGCGGCACCATCCGTTCGGGCTACTCGTCGCCGGTCAATGCGGCCAGCGTGCTGATGAAGTTCGCACCGGACGGCAGCCTGCTGTGGCGCCGCGTGTACGACGGCAGTTTCGACGGATCGTCCACGCGCAAGCTGCTCGTCGACGAGGCCGACAACGTCTACGTGCTCGGCCTCGGTGTCGGGCCGGCGGGCCTCGTGAGCACGGTCAAGAAGTTCAACGCCAGCGGCGACGCGGTCTGGGCGTGGTTCGACGCGAACGGCATCGGCGCGCCGCTGAACTTCAAGTGGACACCGGACGGCGCATTGCTGATCGCCGCGCGCGGTATCACCGGCAGCATCAACGGCTACGCCAAGATCGATCGCGCGGGCAAGCGCCTGTGGGCCGTGGCCGGCGTGCCGAGCCTGACCACGGGCGATGCAGCCGGCGACGCCGCCGGCAACAGCTTCCTCATCAACGGCAATTACGCCAGCGGCAGCGGCAGCCTGCTGCGCAAGGTCGGGCCGGGCGGCGCCACCGTCTGGGAACGCAGCCACCCGGCGTCGGGCCTGCGCGTCGAGGTCGGCACCGACAGAGCGCCGCTCGTCAGCGGCTACCCGAACGCGGGCAGCTTCGGCGCGGCGTTCTTCAAGTTCGGGACCGACGGCAACCTGTTGTGGTCCAACCTCGACGCCGACGGGCCGTCGGTTGCGCTGCTCGCCCATGCCCAGATGAAGCTCGATGCTGCCGGCAATGCCTACCTTGCCGGCAGCACGATGACGCAGATGGGCGTGACCCGGATCCGCGCCGACGGCACGCCCGACTGGACGATGCTGACGCCAGGGGGCTACGCCGCCGCGCTGGCGCTCGGCCGCGAGGCACGCGTCTTCGTGACCGGGGGCCTCTACACGGTTCGCATCGACCCGCAGGCCTCGCCGGCGCCCGAGGCCGATCTCGCCGTTGCCCTCGGCGATGCACCCGATCCGGTGGCGTTACGCAAGCCCTTGGTCGTGACGGCCAGCGTCGCGAATCGGGGCCCGGCAGCCGCCACGACTGCGCAGCTCGGCCTGACGCTGCCCGCCAACACGACGCTCGTCAAGGTGGTCGCTTCACAGGGCAGTTGCAGCGGCACGGCGACGCTCGTCTGCGCGCTGGGCGCGCTCGCTCCCGGCGCGCAGGTCACGGTGGCCGTCACGTTGCGGCCGAAGGCGGCTGGAACGCTGACGACCACGGCCAGCGTCAGCGCGACCGAACTCGATCCCGACCGCAGCAACAACAGCGCAAGTGCCACCACCACGGTGCGGCGGCGCTGACTTCCCGGAGTGAATCGCCCATGAAGACATCGTTGCGCGCGCAACTGCTGTGTCAGCCCCTGCGACTGCTGGCCGCGCTCGCTCTCGCAGCGGCCGCGCCCACCTGGGCTCAGGGCCTGGGCGTCGAGCTGGTCGACTCGCCGGCCGGCGGGGTCGCTTTGAACAACCGCGGCGACGTGGTCGGCTCATTCAGCAGTTGGCCGTGCGGCGACCCGCACAACTGCGCGCCGGTCACGACTCCGGTCGTCTGGCGCGCCGAGGGCCGCTTCGCGCTGCCGGGGCTCGGCACGCTGCTGCCGGCGCCGACCGCGATTGCCGAGGACGGCATGGTGGCCGGCTCCGTCACCGACTTCGTCTCGGCATCACGTGCCGTAGTCTGGCGCTTCGTCGGCGGCAGCTACCAGGTGACGGACATCGGATTGCTGCCGGGCGCGACCTCGGCCACCGCCGTCGGCGTGGACGCTGACGGCCGCGTCATCGGCACCGCGTCGGCGCCGACCGGCAACAGGCCCTTCTACTGGACCGCCGCCGGCGGCCTCGTCGATCTGGCCGCGCTCGGCTTTCCGGCCGAAACCGTGTTGGGTACGAGCGCCGGCGGCGTGGTGACGACGACGGCTCACACTTACCAGATCGACAGCTTGGCGAGCCTGCGCAGCCTCGCGCTGCCGCCCAAGGGCTACCACCCGCCGTTCCCCTATGCGATGGGGGTCAACGACCGTGGCGACGTGGCGGCGTTTCTGGCAACCACAACTTCGGATCCGGTCTTCTACCTGCACCGGTATCACGCCCTCGACGGCCGCTGGCAACTGCTGTCGGGCTCGCCCAACGGGAACCTGTCGCGATGGGGCGTCGGCAGCATCGGCGATGATCTGACGGTGACGGCCACCGTGACTAGCGTGGGCGTCATCGCCGCCGGCCCCGAAGGCAGCGCGCTGCCACTCGCGGCGCAGCTCTCGCCTGCCTATGGCGCGCTCGCGGTCGGCGCGGCCGGCGAGCGCCGGGCCGCGTCCGGAACGCTGGCCAGCGTGATGATCGGGCGCAGTCTGCGCCTGGTGCGGCTGGTCCCGCTGGCTCCCTGCTTCGGCTACTGCCTGCGCGTGGCGTCGCTGCAGATGAAGGGCGTCTTCGTCGATGACCCTCGCGCGCCGGGCAGTTGCACGCCCGCCGCCGCAAACAGGGTCACGGCCACCCTCACCGTCACCGATGCCGACGGCAATCCGGCGTCCGGCGTGCGCGTGTCCGCGCGCTTCCTGGACGACTATGCGCTCAACAAGCGCGTCAGCGCGAGGACCAACGCCAGCGGCAAGGTGGTGTTGCGCCATCGAGGACCGGCGTGTGTGGGCGCGGTCGCACTGCTCGTCGAGTCGGTGTCGGCCAACGGCGCCGGATTCGACCGCAGCGTCGGCGCGTTGACGAACTATGTGATCCCGCTTCCCTGAACGGCCACCCGCGCTCCCGAGGGCTGTCCCCCGGCGTGCAGGATGCCGAGGCATCTCAGCCGTGGCCGGTCAGGCGTCGAGGTCGGGCGAACTCCGCTCCATGCCGCCCGAAACCCGCACCGCTGCCGACCCCGACGCCGCCGTCCTCGTCGCCCGCTGTCAGGCCGGCGACGGGACTTCGCGCGCATCGTCGAACACCTGGGGGCGCTTGGCGGGGGACGCGCCACCTGCTTGGTCACGCCCTGGAAGGTACCCGGCACCTTGTCGATCAGCGTGAAGAAGCGCACCAGGTCGATCTTGCTGCCGTCGACCGACATGATCCTGCCCTCGGGGCGCATGATGAAGTCGCGCCGGGCGCCCTCGAAGTCCTGCGCGTCGTCGAACTCGGGCGTCTTGGCCAGTTCCAGACTGGCCTTCCCGGTCGCCGCCTTCTCGCCGCCCGCGGCGCCGCCGACGCTGGAGTTCTTCTCGCAGGCAGCGGGCAGCGCGGCGGCGGCAAGCAGCGCCAGGGTTGCGCGGCGCGCGGGCATTCGCATCCGGGGTCGTCTCCTTTGGGAATTCTCCTCTGGGAAGTCGCTGCGTCGGGCGTCAGCCTATACCATTCGCCCCGACAGACAGGATCACGCCGACCGTCGGGCGGACGTTCGGCCGCACCCGTGAGGATCGACCGATTGAAACTCGCCACCTGGAACATCAACTCGCTCGCCGTGCGCCTGCCGCAGGTGCTCGACTGGCTGGCCGCGAATCCGGTCGATGTGCTTGCGCTGCAGGAAACCAAGCTCGTCGACGAGAAGTTCCCGCGCGCCGAGATCGAGGCCGCAGGCTACCGAGTGCAGTGGCACGGGCAGAAGACTTACAACGGCGTCGCGCTGCTGAGCCGCGCCGATGCGCAGGACGTCGTGAAGAACATCCCCCGCCATGTCGACACTCAGGCGCGTGTGATCGCCGCGACGGTGGACGGCGTGCGCGTGATCTGCGCCTACGTCCCGAATGGCCAGGCGCCGGGCACGGACAAGTTCGAGTACAAGATGCAATGGCTGCGCGCGCTGCGCGATTGGGTCGAGGGCGAACTCGCGATCCATCCGCGCCTCGTGCTGATGGGCGACTACAACATCGCGCCCGAGGATCGCGACGTATTCGACCCCGAACTCTGGCGCGGCCAGATCCTCTGCACCGACGAGGAACGAACCCACTTCGACAAGCTGATCGCGCTCGGCCTGCATGACGCGTTCCGGCTCTTCGAGCAGCCCGAGAAAAGCTGGAGCTGGTGGGACTACCGCAACCTCGCGTTTCGCCGCAACCAGGGGCTGCGCATCGATCACATCCTTGTCAGCGAGGCGCTCAAGCCCGCGGTCAGCGCGTGCACGATCGACACGCTGCCGCGCAAGAACGAGCGGCCGAGCGACCACGCGCCGGTCGTCGTCACGCTCGACGCCCCAGACTGAGCGCCTGCAATCAGGCCCGCGCGGTCTGCGCGGTCAGAGATCGTCGAGCCCGAGCTCGTGGATCTTGCGCGTGATCGTGTTGCGTCCGATGCCGAGCCGTTGCGCGGCCTCGATGCGCCGCCCGCGCGTATGGGCGAGCGCCGCGGCAATGAGGCGCGCCTCGAACTGGCGCGTGAGCTGGTCCCAGGCGCCCGGCTGGCCGGCCGCAAGCAGCTGATCCAGTTCGCGCTCGAGGCCATCGAGCCAGGTGTTTGCTTGGGCCTCGATCGGAGTCGGGGCCGCTTCGCCCGAAGCTGCTGCAGCCGGCACGTCGGCTTCGGCCACGGGCCCCTGCGCCTCGTCGGGCAGCGCACGCTCGCGGCGCGCGGCGGGCACGATCTCGGGCGGGAGGTCCTTCGTCTCGACGGTCTGCGCGGGCGCCATCACGGTCAGCCAGTGACAGATGTTCTCGAGCTGGCGAACGTTGCCCGGGAAGTCGAACTGCATCAAGCGTGACAGCGCCCCGTCCGAGATGCGCTTGGCGTCGACGTGCAGTTCGCGCGCACTCTTTTGAAGGAAAAAACGCGTCAGCGCCGGCACGTCCTCGATGCGTTCG
>CAZVNC010000139.1:0-6589 GCA_964628305.1 uncultured Ideonella sp. | reverse complement strand
GGCGCCGACGACAAGGCAATGCGAATGGCACGATCGTGCGCAGGCGCCGCATGAGCCGCGAAAGAGGGGCCCCGCGCAGCCGGGATCGAAGCGAGCGAAAGCGGCGAGGCGCCGACGACAAGGCAATGCGAACAGCTCGATCGAAAGGAGGCGCCGCATGAGCCGGGGCGCAGCGCTCGCGCAGTCGCGTCTCGTCGAAGTCCGGTCAGTATCGGCGGCCCGACCGCTGCACTGGCTCGCGCTTGGCTGGCGCGACCTGGTCTGCGGTCAGGGGGCCGCGCTGGCACACGGGGCGGTGCTCGCCGCATTCGGCCTCGTGCTGCTGGCGGGCGCGCACGACCAGTTCTGGTTGCTCGCGGGTGCGTTCTCGGGCTTCCTGCTCGTCGCACCGGTGTTGGCAACCGGGCTCTACGCGATCAGCCGCAGGTTCGAGAGCGGTGACCGTGCGAATCTCGCCACCGCGCTCGATGCCTGGCGGCCGCGCGACGGGCGGCTTGTCGCGTTCGGCTTGCTGCTCGCCCTCGCCGGCACCGGCTGGGTGCTGACGTCGGCGGCGCTGATCACGTCGTTTGCCGCCGAGCCGGTGCGCAGTCCGGCCGACTTCATGCGCATCGTCGTGCTGCGCGATGACTCGACGCTGTTCGAGACCTGGCTCGCGCTTGGCGGCGTGCTGGCGGCGCCGATGTTTGCCTCGAGCGTGATCGCGCTTCCGCTCCTGCTCGATCGCCGCATCGGCGTGCTCGCTGCGGTCCTGACGAGCTGGCGTGCCGTCCTTGCCAATCCGGTGCCGCTCGCGCTGTGGGCGGCGCTCATCATGCTGCTGACCTTGGCCGGGATGGCGACGCTGATGCTGGGTCTCGTCGTCGTCGTCCCGTGGCTCGGGCATGCAAGCTGGCACGCCTACCGCGATCTGGTCGACGCAAGGCAACTCCCGGCGGCGGACTGAACGCCGGTTCGCGAGCGATGTTCGGCTACACGGAAGAGCAGATTGCGCAGTTCGGGCTGAGCTTCGGCGTCGGCGCGTTCATGCTCTACATGGTGTTCATCATCTTCCAGCTCGCACGCGAATCGAAGGCCGGACGCTTCGGCACCTTCATCCTGCTCGTCGGCCTGGGCTTCGGACTGCTTGGCTATGTCGCCAAGTTCGTGATCAAGTGGTGGCTCGAACTGAAATGACTTCCGCAATCTCCTGCCGCCGGCTCGCGCGCGCATGACCATCCAAAGCCTTTCCGCAGCGCAGGCGATGGCCGAACTCGACCGCTTCGGCGCCGTGATCGACGCCCGTTCGCCGGCCGAGTTCGCACTCGATAATCTGCCCGGCGCCGTCAACTGGCCGGTGCTCTACGACGACGAGCGCAGGCTGGTCGGCACCGAGTACGCGCAGGTCTCGGCGTTCGAAGCAAGAAAGCGCGGTGCCGCACTCGTCGCGAAGAACATCGCCGCGCACATCGAGCGCGAGGTGATGGACAAGCCGAAGGACTGGCGGCCGCTCGTCTACTGCTGGCGCGGCGGCCAGCGCTCCGGCTCGATGGCGTGGTTTCTGGATCAGATGGGATTTCGCACCCACGTCCTCGACGGCGGCTACAAGGCGTTTCGGGCCGCGGTCGTCGCCGAGCTGGCCGAACTGCCGGCGCGCTTCGCGTTCGAAGTCGTCTGCGGACGCACCGGCAGCGGCAAGACACGCCTGCTCGGTGCGCTGCGCGACGCCGGCGCGCAGGTGCTCGATCTGGAAGGCCTGGCGCGCCATCGCGGCTCGGTGCTCGGCATCGTGCCGGGCTGCGCGCAGCCGTCGCAGAAGGCGTTCGAGACCACACTGTGGGACGTGCTGCGGCGCTTCGATCCGCAGCGACCCGTGTTCGTCGAGAGCGAGAGCAAGAAGATCGGAAACCTGCGCGTGCCCGAGGCAGTGATCGAGCGCATGCGCGCGAGCGCGCGCTGCCTGCGCGTCGAGATGCCCGACAACGGACGGCTCGCGCTGCTGCTGGAGGACTACGCCTTCCTCGGCGCCGACCCCGAGCTGTTCTCCCGTCTGCTCGAAGGGCTGGTCGCGCTGCGCGGGCGCGAGACTGTCGCGCACTGGCAGCGGCGCGTTCGCGCGGGAGCGATCGGCGAGGTCTTCGGCGAGCTGATGAAGGTCCACTACGACCCCGGCTACGAGCGCTCGATGCGGGCCAACTTTGCCGGCTTCACCGAAGCCGAACCGGTCCGCCTCGAAGACGGCTCGCCACCCGCACTCGCCGCCGCCGCCGCGCGGTTGCTCGCACGCGCCGGATGAACAAAGGCCGGCAAAGCCGGCCTTTGTCACTCTGACTGGAGCCCCCTCGTGGAGGGGGCCGGGGGGAGCCCAACGTTCACCCGCACGGATGAGCGGCTGCGCCTCTCATCCCATGTGCAGCCCGCCATTGACCGAGAAGTCGGCGCCGGTCGCGAAGCCCGACTCGTCGGACGCGACCCAGGCGACGATCGAGGCGATGTCCTCCGGCGTTCCGAGGCGCTTGACCGGAATGCCGGCAACGATCTTGTCGAGCACGTCCTGGCGGATCGACTTCACCATGTCGGTCGCGATGTAGCCCGGGCTCACGGTGTTGACCGTCACGCCCTTGTTGGCCACTTCCTGCGCCAGCGCCATCGTGAAGCCGTGCATGCCGGCCTTGGCGGCCGAGTAGTTGGTCTGGCCGAACTGGCCCTTCTCGCCGTTCACCGACGAGATGTTGATGATCCGCCCCCAGCCCTTGTCGAGCATGCCGTCGATGACCTGCTTGGTGACGTTGAACAGGCTGGTCAGATTCGTCTCGATCACCGCATCCCAGTCGGCGCGGCTCATCTTGCGAAACATGCCGTCGCGCGTGATGCCGGCGTTGTTGACGAGCACGTCCACCGTGCCGTGCTCGGCCTTCACCTTCTCGAACGCGGCGACGGTCGAGTCCCAGTCGCCCACGTTGCCGACCGAGGCGATGAAGTCGTAGCCGAGCGCCTTCTGCTCGCCGAGCCACTTCGCGAAGTCGCGGCTCGGGCCGCAACCGGCGATCACCTTGAAGCCATCCTTGGCCAGGCGCTGGCACATCGTGGTGCCGATGCCGCCCATGCCGCCAGTCACGTAGGCAAGTTTCTGAGCCATGTCTGTCTCTCCTTTGGTGGGTGAAGGGATGGAATGCAGGGCGGCCTCAGGCGCTCGCCTTCACTTTGACGTAGCGGCCGGGCGCCGCCTCGATCGGCTTGTACTGCCGGTTGCCCGGCGCGCGCGGCGCGGCGACCTGCTTGCCGGCGTGGCCCGCGAGCCAACCCGACCATTCGGGCCACCAGCTGCCGGGCTTCTCCTGCGCGGTCTCGAACCAGTCCGAAGCGTTCTTCGGCAACGCGGCGTTGGCGGGGGTGACCCAGTAGTTGCGCTTCTTCTTCGCCGGCGGATTGATGACGCCCGCGATATGGCCCGACGCGCCGAGCACGAAGCGCTTCTTGCCGGCGAGCGCCCGGGTGCTGAGGTAGGCGCCGTCCCAGGGCACGATGTGATCCTCGCGCGACGCATAGATGAACACCGGCGCATCGAACGACCCCAGATCGACCGGCACGCCGCAAGTCGTCGCGCTACCGGGTTCGACGAGCCGGTTCTCGAGGTAGGTGTTGCGCAGGTACCAGCAGTACATCGGCCCCGGCAGGTTCGTGCCGTCGCCGTTCCAGTACAGCAGGTCGAACGGCGGCGGCGTCTCGCCCTTCAGGTAGTTGCCGACGACATAGTTCCAGACCAGGTCGTTCGGCCGCAGGAAGCTGAAGGTCGACGCCAGTTCCTGCCCCTTGAGCAGGTTGCCGCCGCCCGGGCTCGCCGGGCCGAGCGTCGCCTCGCGCACCTGGACGAGCGCCTCGTCGATGAAGATGTCGAGGATGCCGGTGTTGCTGAAGTCGAGCAGCGTCGTCAGCAGCGTGACGCTCTCGGCGGGTTGGCGCCCGCGCGCGGCAAGCACGGCAAGCGCCGTCGCGAGGATCGTTCCGCCGACGCAAAAGCCGAGCGTGTTGATCGTCTTCGCGCCGGTGATCTCCTGCACCACATCGATCGCGCGGATCGCGGCGTGCTCGATGTAGTCGTCCCAGGTCTTTTGCGCCATGCTGGCGTCGGGGTTGCGCCAACTGACGACGAACACCCGGTGCCCCTCGGAGACCGCGTAGCGGATCAGCGAGTTTTCGGGCTGCAGATCGAGGATGTAGAACTTGTTGATGCACGGCGGCACCATCAGCAGCGGCCGCTCGTAGACCTGTTTCGTTAGCGGCTTGTATTCGAGCAACTGGAAGAACTCGTTCTCGAACACGACGCTGCCTTCGGTCGTCGCGACATTGCGGCCGACCTCGAACGCGCTTTCATCGGTCTGCGACAGGCGGCCCTGCTGGATGTCCTGCCACAGGTGGCGCAGGCCCTTGGCGATGCTCTCGCCCTTGCTGTCGAGCGCCCGGCGCTGTGCCTCGGGGTTGAGGGCGAGGAAATTGCTGGGCGCCGACGCGGCGACCCATTGCTCGACGGCGAAGCGGATGCGCTGGCGTGTCTTGGCGTCGCCCTCGACGCTTTCGGCAAGTTGCATGAGCGCGCGCGCATTGAGCAGATAGGTCTGCGCCGTGAGCGCGGCCATCGGGTTGGAAGCCCAATCCTTGGCGGCAAAGCGGCGATCCGAAGCCGCGCCGTCCGCCGATCGTGCGATCGCCTGGTTCCACAGCAATGTCGCCTGCGCGACGTAGTCGTTCTGCAGCTTGCCGAGGGCCTCCGGAGGGACATTCAAGGCCGCCAGATTCTTCCACGTCTGGGTCATCGCTGCCCCCATCGCGGTCGCGTCCTCGAGTCCGTGGAGAGTGGCGATCGGCGCCGCTGCGGCGCCGGCGGTGGTCTTGCTCATGGTCCTGTCTCCTGGTTCCTGCGCGGTCTCGGGTCGGCGCGATCCTGCATGGTCTGCAGCCCCGATTCTGACGCCAAAGCGATTGTGCGGTTGTAGCGCACGATGCTTACCCGCCAATGACGGACCGACCCGTCAGCGCCGCGACTCGCACCCGGGGCCGCGCGCTGCTTCAGCGCGCGATCCAGATCGCAGCCGCCATGCGACCGGTGACACCGTCGCGCCGGAACGAGTAGAACCGCGCGCTGTCTTCGAACGTGCACCACGTTGCGCCGGTGATATGGCGGGCACCCCCGGCCCGCAAGCGATCGCGCGCGAGCTGGGGCAGGTTGGCAAGCCATCTGCGCTGCGCACCCTGCCCTGCGCCGCCCTCGAACGCGCATTGCGCAAAGCGCAGCGGATCGGCGTCTGCCGGGTCCGCGCCGAACGCCTGCAGCACATCGGCGCCGACCTCGAAGCGGCGTGGCCCGATGCAAGCCCCGAGCCAGCAGCGCAGGTCGCCCGCTTCGCAGCCGGCGGCCTCGCAGACGGCATGCAGCGTCGCCTCGATCACGCCGCCTGCAAGGCCGCGCCATCCGGCGTGCGCCGCGCCGACTGCTCGACCCTCGGGCGCGGCAAACAGCAGCGGCAGACAATCGGCGACCAGCACCGTGCAGGCGACGCCGGGTTGCGTCGTCACACTCGCGTCGGCTTCGATTCCTGCGCCGCCGCCTCGCAGGCAGGCCCGTGCATCCGCGTCGCCGATACGTACGACACGCGCACCGTGAACCTGCTTCAGGAAGACCGGCTGCGCAGCGATTGCACGCGCAAAGGCGTCCCGGTTTTTCGCCACCGCGCCGGTCGCGTCGCCGCAGGCGTCACCCAGATTCATGCTCGCCCACGGCCCGCCGCTGACACCGCCGAGCCGCGTACTCATCACCGCACCGACCGGCGCCGAAAAACCTTGCGGCGCGAGCCAGTCGGCGTTCACGCCGGATTCCAGCGCCAGGCGCCTGAAACGTCAGGCCGCATCCGGACACCGGCTCGGCTGGCTGTCGATGAAGGCCGGCAATTGCATGCAGGCATCGAACACCCGCATCACGGTGGGCACGGTGTCGAGCGGGCAGTCGAAGCGCTGAGCATTGAAGATCTGCGGCACCAGCACGCAATCGGCGAGCGTCGGCGTCTCGCCGTGGCAGAAGCGCCCGGTCGCCGCGTCGCCGGCGAGCTGGTGCTCGATGCTTTCGAGACCGATCGCGACCCAGTGCCGATACCAGGCGTTCTTCGCCTCGTCGCTCACCCCCATGTCGTGCACCAGATAGCGCAGCACGCGCAGGTTGTTGAGCGGATGGATCTCGCAGGCAACGCCCTGCGCCAAGGCGCGCACCCGGGCGCGCCCGATCGCATCGGCCGGCAGCAGGGGCGGCTGCGGATGCGTCTCGTCGAGATACTCGATGATCGCAAGCGACTGGCCGAGCGCGTGTTCGCCGTCGACCAGCGTCGGCACGAGCCGCGTCGGCGACAGCGCGGCGTAGGCCGGCGCGAGCTGCTCGGCGTGCACCAGATGGACCGGTTTGTAGTCGTAGGCCAGGCCCTTCAGCGCCAGCGCGATGCGCACCCGATAGGAAGCCGACGAGCGGAAGTAGTTGTACAGCTCCACGCTTCAGACAATCTCGAGATGCAGGCTGCCGACACCTGCGACCACCGCGTGCAACATGTCGCCCGCCACGACCGCG
>CAZVNC010000138.1:4676-6595 GCA_964628305.1 uncultured Ideonella sp. | reverse complement strand
CGACGTCAGCCTGCGCGGCGCGGTGAGCATCGCGCGCCGCCTGCAGGACCCGCTCGCCGAGCTGGTGAAGATCGACCCCAAGAGCATCGGCGTCGGCCAGTACCAGCACGACGTGAACCAGGGCGGCCTCGCGCGATCGCTCGACGCGGTGGTCGAGGACTGCGTGAACGCGGTCGGCGTCGATCTCAACACCGCGTCGGCGCCGCTGCTGGCGCGCGTCTCGGGGCTGTCGCCGGCGGTCGCGGCGAACATCGTGCGCTGGCGCGATGCGCATGGCGCGTTTCGCAATCGAAGGCAGTTGCTCGATGTCGCCGGGCTCGGCGCGCGCAGCTTCGAGCAGTCCGCCGGCTTCCTGCGTGTGCGCGACGGCGACAACCCGCTCGACATGACCGGCGTGCACCCCGAGACCTATCCGCTGGTGCAGAAGATGCTGGACGCCACCGGCCGCTCGGTGCAGGAGCTGATGGGCCGCGCCGACGTGCTGCGAACGCTGGCCCCCGCGCGCTTTGCCGACGCCAGCTTCGGCGCCATCGCGGTCGGCGACATCCTCGCTGAACTCGAGAAGCCGGGCCGGGACCCGCGGCCCGATTTCGTCGTCGCGCGCTTCAACGACGGCGTCGATGACGTCGGCGACCTGCGCGCCGGCATGCTGCTGCAGGGCACGGTCAGCAACGTCGCGCAGTTCGGCGCCTTTGTCGACCTGGGCGTGCATCAGGACGGGCTGGTTCACGTCAGCCAGTTGAGCCACAAGTTCGTCAACGATGCGCGCGAGGTGGTCAAGGCCGGGCAGGCGGTGAAGGTGCGCGTGCTCGAAGTGGACGTCGCGCGCAAGCGCATCTCGCTCAGCATGAAGCTCGATGCACCGGCAGGCACCGCGCCGAGCGGCTGCGCAAGCCATCGCGGCGTCGCGGCGCGCAAAGAGCGCGCGCGGCCCGCCGCAGCGGTCCAGACCCAGGGCGCGTTGGCGGCTGCCTTCGCCAAGGTCCGGGCTGGAGGTTCGTAGCCTTCTTCGGAGCACCGCGCCGCGCGTTGGCCTGTGCTGCAACTCCGATGTCGAGGTCGTCGAGGGTATTTTGCGCGATCGGCCGGCGCGGCGCATGATGCTCGAATGCGGGCTTCGCCTGCCCTTTCGCAACCACCCGCAAACACCGCCTTCGAGCCATGAACGCACCTGCCACTTTCCGGACAGCCCGCGAACTGCTGTTGAGCCTGCGCGATGACCAGAGTGCCGCAGCACGCGAATTCCGCTGGCCCAAGCTGGAGCGTTTCAACTTCGCGCTCGATCATTTCGACGCCCTCGCCGCCGACGCCAGGTTCGCGAATGCCGTTGCGCTGCACATCGTCGGCGAAGACGGCAGCGAGGTGCGGCGCAGCTTTGCCGAACTGTCGAAGCGCTCGGCGCAACTCGCGAACCACCTGCGCGGCCTGGGTGTGAAGCGCGGCGACCGCGTCCTGCTGATGCTCGGCAACGAGCTTGCGCTGTGGGAAACGATGCTCGCGATGATCAAGCTCGGCGCGGTCGTCATTCCGGCGACCTCGCTGCTGAGCACCGAAGACCTGCGCGACCGCTTCGAGCGCGGCGGCGTCAGGCACGTCCTCGCGGGCAGCGCGCTGGCATCGAAATTCGCGCCGCTCGAAGGCGGCTTCACGCGCATCGCGGTGGGCTCGTCGGTCGAGGGCTGGACGAACTTCGACGACAGTCATCGCGCGCCGGTCGCGTTCGAGCCCGACGGACCGACCCTCGCAACCGATCCGCTGCTGCTCTACTTCACCTCGGGCACGACCTCGAAGCCCAAGCTCGTGCTGCACAGCCACCAGAGCTATCCGGTCGGGCACCTGTCGACGATGTACTGGCTCGGTCTGCGCCCCGGCGACGTGCACCTGAACATCTCGTCGCCGGGCTGGGCCAAACACGCCTG
>CAZVNC010000138.1:0-4666 GCA_964628305.1 uncultured Ideonella sp. | reverse complement strand
TTTCTTCGCGCCGTGGCTCGCCGGGGCGTGCATCTTCATCTACAACAGCGCGCGCTTCGACGCGCCGGGCCTGCTCGCCGCGCTCGCCGCGCACCGCGTGACGAGCCTGTGCGCGCCGCCGACGGTGTGGCGGATGCTGATCCAGGAAGATCTCGGCGCCTGGCGCGGCAAGCTCGCGCTGCGCGAGGTCGTCGGTGCCGGCGAGCCGCTGAACCCGGAAATAATCGACCGCGTGCAGGGCGCCTGGGGCCTGACGCTGCGCGACGGCTACGGCCAGACCGAAACGACGGCGCAGATCGGCAACGCGCCGGGCCAGCGGGTGAAACCCGGTTCGATGGGCCGCGCTCTGCCGGGCTTTCGCATCGAGCTGCTCGACGCCGAAGGCCGGCCGGCCGACGAGGGCGAAGTCTGCATCGACCTGCGCGAGCGGCCAACGGGCCTGATGTCTGCCTACGAGGACAGCGCCGAGCGCACGGCCGAAGCGATGCGCGAGGGCTACTACCATACCGGCGACGTCGCGGCGCGTGACGCCGACGGCTACATCACCTTCGTCGGCCGCGCCGACGACGTGTTCAAGGCGTCCGACTACCGCGTCAGCCCGTTCGAACTCGAGAGCGCGCTGATCGAACATCCATCGGTCGCCGAAGTGGCGGTCGTGCCGAGCCCCGATCCGCTGCGGCTGGCGGTGCCGAAGGCGTTCATCACGCTCGCGCCCGGGATGAAGGCCAGCAAGGAAGCGGCCGAAGCGATCTTCGCCTTCGCCCGCGGACGGCTTGCGCGCTACCTGCGCGTGCGGCGCATCGAGTTCGTCGACGAGCTGCCGAAGACGATCTCCGGCAAGATTCGCCGCGTCCAGTTGCGCGCGCAGGAGGTCGAACGCCATGCCGCCGCCCAGCGCGGGGCACTCGAGTTCCTGGAAGATGACTTTCCAGCCTTGAAGGCGGCAGGCCCAGGCAAGAGCAAGTAGGCGCTTCCCGCCACGCGGCCGGGCCGCATCGGCTGCCGCAGCAGAGGCGGCGCTGGGATCAGACCCAGGGGCCGCCGCTCGGCAACTGGATCGTCGTCTCCGGGCTGCTGGGGACGAACGAGCCGAGCGCGATGCTCAGGATCGAAATGAAGATGCTGGCCCAGAACGCGGTCCAGAAGCCCGACACCTTGAAGCCCGTCACGAGCGCGGAGACGAGCAGGATCATCAGCGCGTTGATCACCAGCACGAACAGCCCGAACGTGAACAGCGTCAGCGGCAGCGTGAGCACGATGAGCAAGGGTTTGACGATCGCGTTGGCAAGGCCGAGCAACAGCGCGGAGACGATCAACGACGCGGTGCTGTCGAACTTCAGCCCGGTGAAGATGTGACTCGCCGCCCACAGCGACAGCGAAGTGATCGCCCAGGTCAGAAGGTAGGGAGTCAGGTCTTGCCACATTTCGAAGCCTCGTTGGAGTGAAACAGGTCAGCGCACGGCAATCCGTGCCGCAGCGCAAGCGTACAGGCGTCCGGGATCGAGCCGCGGAGGCAGGCCTCCAAGTGTCCGAACGCCCGAGCAATCGAGGACGTGGTTGGCGCGCAACCGTCTGCGCTTCAATCGCGCGTTTCGATTCCCGAATCGGGTCGCGCCCGATCGGGATGGCGCGCCGTTCGAGCGGGCGCGGAACGAGGGACCATGAAAGCAGACCCGCAAGTCATCACCCGCCTGAACGAGTATCTGTGCTTCGAGACGACGGGACATGTGCAGTACCTGTTCCATGCCGGGCTGTGCGCTCACGGGGGATTCTCGGTGCTGGCTCGCGTTCAGACCGACTACAGCGCCGAGGAGTCGCAGCAATCGGCCCGCATCATGGCGCGCATCCTGATGCTGGACGCGGTGCCCGCGCCGAGGATGATCCGGACGGCGGGCGGCATGCGAAGCGTGCCCGAGCAGCTCGAGGCCGATCGCGAACTCGTCGGCGGCGCGATCGCGGATCTGCGCACGAGCGTCGGCGAGTGCGAGCAGCGCCGCGATTTCGTGACCCGCGAACTGCTGCGCGAGATGCTCGACGATGAAGAGCAGCATCTGTACTGGCTCGACAAGCAGGTCTCGCTGATCGGCGAAGTCGGCCTCGAGAACTACCTGCAGTCGATGCTCTGAGGCGGGCCTCGCCCGCGCTGCGGCGTCCGAAGCTAGGGATTGCCGAGAAAGTCGCGCTTGCCGATCGGCACGCCGTTCTGGCGCAGGATGTTGTAGGCGGTCGTCGCGTGGAAGTAGACGTTCGGCATCGAGTGGCCGAGCAGCAGTTGCATGCCCTTGTAGCGCGTCTCCTTGCCGGTCACCGGGAGCACGATCTCATCGTCCTCGGTGCCGTCGATCCGCTCTGGCGGCACGCTGCGGACGAACTCGACGCTTCTGGCGATGCGAACCTTCAGTTCGGCAAGCGTCTTCTCGTCGTCCACGTAGTACGGCACCTCCATCCGCGCCAGCCGCGCGACCACGCTTCGCGCCTTGTCGCAGACGATCTGCACCTGTTTGGAGAACGGATACATGTCGGGCGCAAGCCGGCAGTCCATCAACGCGGTCAGATCGATCTTGCCCGCGTCGACATGCGCCTGCGTCTTGTCCAGGATGCTCGACAGGTTCTCGAGCAGGTTGGCCAGCCGCGGCACGCTCGCCTGGTACATCGAAATTTGCATGGTGGTGTCTCGCAGTCGCGAAATCAGTGTTCAGGGATGCTTGATCCTAGCGACTGGTCGCCCGTCAAAAAGGGGATAACATGCAAAGCGATAGCGCGCCGGACCTCGAGTGAGGGCGAATCCGGCACTGTTTGATCCAGCGCAAAGCTCTGCGAGTCTTCGGAATGTCAGGATTGCATTTCCCCAATATCGGTATTATGGTACCGATATACCAGTATTGGTTTTGAAGTGAAGCGAAGGAGACCGAAGTGAACCAACCGACCCAGGACCGCAACGAGACGCTGCTCGAGGCCATCTTCGATCGCTGCAACAGCGTTCGCCAGTTGCCGATGCCCGAGAAAAACGAGCTGCCGGAGGGCTTTCGCGGCCTGCTCGGCCACTTCCCGGTCTACTTTCCGGAGGAGATCGCGCACGCCGCGGGTCTCATGCCGGTGGCCATCCTCGGCGGCGGCAACAAGCTCGACATGAAGCTCGCCGACGCCCACATGGGATCGTTCGTCTGCTCGATCTGCCGCTCGACGTCCGAGCTCGGCCTGAACGGGTCGCTCGCCGGCTTGAGCGGTTTCGTCACGCACCCGATCTGCGACGCCGCGAAGCACCTGGCGGGCATCTGGGCACGCAACGTTCCCGAGCAGAACTCGCAGATCCTGTACACGCCGCAGAACCCGAACAGCCCTGGCGTGGTGCGCTACGTCGTCGCCGAATACCAGCGCATGCGCGCCGAGTGCGAGAAGATGTCCGGCAACACGGTCGACGACGCGACGCTGGCCAACAGCATCCGCGTCTACAACCGCAACCGCCAGTTGCTGCGCGAGATGTACGCGATCCGGCGCGACGCGCCCTGGAAGCTCGGCTGCACCGAATCCTACCTGCTGTTGCGGGCTCGCACGCGCATGTCGTGCGAGGAGCACAACAAGATGCTCGAGGCCGCGTTGACCGCGATCCACGCCCGCAACCGCGTCGCCCAGGACAAGCCGCGCGTTGTCTTCGTCGGCGGGTTCTGCGAGCAACCGCCGCTCGAGATGCTCGAGGCGCTGGACGACACCTGCTATGTGGTCGACGACGACCTGCTGATCGGCCTGCGCTTCCTGACCTCCGACGTCCCCGAGACGGCCGACCCGATGTGGGCGCTCGCCGAGAGCTTCATCGAGCGCAGCGCCGCAAGCCCGGTGCAACACGACGAGCGCAAGACCAAGGAAGGCTACCTGATGGAGATGATCAAGACGAGCCGCGCCGACGCCGTGATCGTCACCGCCGCCAAGTTCTGCGAACCGGGGCTCGACGAACAGGTCGCCTGGTCCAAGCACCTGGACGAGGTCGGCACGCCCCACCTGGTCCTCGAATTCGAAGAAAAGATGACCTCCTTCGAACAGATGTCGATGCAGCTGGAAACCTTCGCCGAATCGCTTCTGTTCGCCACCGCCTGAACGGAGACACACCATGAGCACCGAAACGATCACCACCAACGCGGCCAGCACCGCCACCCCGTCGTCCGGCGTCCCGCCCGGCGAATTCGACGCCCGCCGCGAGGGCCAGCGCCTGATCTCGGCCTGGTACGCCAATCTCGAGCAGGCCAAAGCGCGCAAGCAGCCGGTCGCCAACGTGTTCGTGATGGGCAATGCGGTCGAGATCCTGCGCACCTTCGACTTCGAGCTGGTCTTCCCCGAGATCAACTCGTTGCAGATCGGCGTGCGCAAGGTCTCGGAGGAGTTCCTGCGCGACTCCGAGGACTACGGCTATTCGCCCGACGTCTGCTCGTACGTGAAGGCCGACGTCGGCCTGATCCTGCGCGAGCAGAAGCACCCGGCGGGGCTGATTCCGAAGGCCGACATCGCGATCACCTCCAACATGTGCAGCACCTTCATCAAGTGGGGCGAGATCTGGGAGCGCATGCTCAAGATGCCGACCTTCACCCTCGACCTGCCCGGACAGCGCGCGGGCAACTGGGAGGTGCGCCGCGGCGACGCGCAGCACATGTCCGACTCGCAATGGGTCGAATCG
>CAZVNC010000137.1:0-6597 GCA_964628305.1 uncultured Ideonella sp. | reverse complement strand
TCAAGATGTTCGAGAAGGTCGGCGTGCCGATCCTCGGCATCGTCGAGAACATGGCGGTGCACGTCTGCTCGAACTGCGGCCACGCCGAGCACATTTTCGGCGCCGATGGCGGCAAGCGCATGGCGAGCGAATACAAGGTCGACTACCTCGGCGCGCTGCCGCTTGCGATCGGCATCCGCGAGCAGGCCGACTCGGGCAAGCCGACGGTCGTCAGCGACCCCGACGGCGAGATCGCCGGCATCTACAAGAGCGTCGCGCGCCAGGTCGCGGTGAGCATCGCGCAGCGGGTGAAGGAAACGCCGTCGAAGTTCCCGACCATCACGATCTCGAAGACGACCTGAAGCAATGACCGAGCGCCCCGCGATCGACCTCGCGATCGTGATGGAGCGCGAGACGGCGCCCAATCAGTGGGAGGCCTGGCGGCACCGGCCGGTCGAGGTGGTGGCGCACGAGAGCGCGTTCGGCGACACGGCGCGTGTGCTGCGCGACGATGGCCGCGTGATGCGAACCCTGCATCCCAAGTTCAGGCTCGAGCTGTTCCGCGACGAATGCGAGGGCTACCACCTGAACCTCACTTCGGGCGCGCCGGCCTGGTTCATTCTCTGGCGCATCGACGACGAAGACCCGTCGCGCGCCGCGCCGGTGAGCTTGAGCGTTTCTTACAACGAAGCCGGCCGCTGGCTCGACGCGCAGGAGCGCGTCGACAACCTGCCGCTGCCGGGCGAGGTCGTGCAGTGGCTGCAGGCGTACAACGAAGAACACTACCGGCCGGAGCCGAAGAAGCGCAGCCGCCCGCCGTCGTTTTTGCCGCCTGCGCAGCGGGAGCGATGAAGGCCATGCGGCGTCCCCTGTCGCGCAGTGGTTTGCAGCCATCGCAATGAGCGACGACGAAGGCTTCTTCTCGCGCTGGTCGCGGCGCAAGGTGCAGCGGCGCAGCGGCGAGACGCTGCCCGCCGCGCCGGCCGGTGATGCAGCGCGCCCGCCGGCCGCCGTCAGCACGCCGCCGGTCGATGCCGCGCCGGTCGTTGCGCCGCCGCCCGCTGCCGCACCTCGAGTCGATGCCGAGTCGCACGCCGCGCCGGTGCTGCCGCTGCCCACGCTTGCCGACGTCGCGCAATTGACGCCGACCTCGGACTTCTCGCGTTTCGTCGCCTCCGGCGTCGAGCCGTCGGTGCAGCACGCGGCGCTGAAGACGCTCTTCAGCGATCCGCGCTTCAACGTAATGGATGGCCTGGACACCTACATCGGCGACTACAACACGCCGAACCCGATTCCCGATGCGATGCGGCGCCGGCTGGAGGAGCATGCCGCAAGGCGCCTCCTGGACGCGCCCGAGCCTGCGGCGGATGCAGCGGTCGCCAGGGCCGACGCCGCCGGCGCCAGTGCGGCTTTACCCGATGGCGCAGCGGCGCCGGCACTGCCACAGTCGCCGACGCCTTGCACAACCGAACCTTCGCGACCCGGAACCGAATCCGATGAAGACCTTGCTCTGCGATTGCAACCGGACGATGCCGCTGACGCGCCAGGCGCGGGATCGGATCGCCCAGGCGCTCGGGACTGACGCAGCCGACGGCATCGAGACCGGGCACACGCTCCTTTGCCGGCGCGAGGCCGGCGCGTTCCAGCGCGCCGCCAAGAGCGGCGAGGAACTGCTCGTCGCCTGCACCCAGGAAAGCCGCCTGTTCCTCGAACTCGCCGCCGAGACCGAAGGCGCGCCGAGCCTGCAGGAGCGGCCGATCCGCTTCGTCGACATCCGCGAGACCGGCGGCTGGAGCCGGGCGGCGCGCGAGGCGCCGGACTCGGTCGTACCGAAGATCGCGGCACTCGTTGCCGCCGCCCAGCTGCCGCCGCCGGATCCGGTGCCGACCGTCAGCTACCGGTCCGCAGGCCGCGTGCTCGTGATCGGTGCCGCGAACCGCGCCCAGCGCGCGGCCGAGATGCTTGCCGACAAGCTCGACGTGAGCCTCCTGATCACGGGCGCGAAGGGCAGCCTGCCGCAGGCACGCACGATCGCGGTGCACGCCGGGAAGGTGAACGCGATCGCGGGTTGGCTCGGCGCGTTCGATGTGCAGTGGGAGAGCAGCAATCCGATCGACCTCGATCTGTGCACGCGCTGCAATGCGTGCATCGCCGTCTGCCCGGAAGGCGCGATCGGATTCGCCTATCAGATCGACCTCGACAAGTGCAAGGCGCACCGCGCCTGCGTTCGCGTCTGCGACGCCGCGGGGGCGATCGACTTCGAACGCGAACCGCTCGCGACGAGCGAGCGCTTCGATCTCGTCCTCGATCTTGGCGCGGCGCCGCTGATCGGGCTGCACCAGCCGCCGCAGGGCTACTTTCATGCCGGCGACGACGAGGCTCTCGTGCGCGCGGTGCTCGAACTTCGCGAACTGGTCGGCGAGTTCGAGAAGCCGAAGTTCTTCCACTACAAGCCCAAGCTCTGCGCGCACAGCCGCAACGAGAGAATCGGCTGCAGCGCGTGCATCGACGTCTGTTCGGCGCAGGCGATCACGAGCGACGCGAAGGGCAGCGGCGGCATCATCGTCAATCCGATGCTGTGTGTCGGTTGCGGCGCATGCACGACGGTTTGCCCGAGCGGTGCGATGGCGTACGCGACGCCGACCGCGACCGATCTGGGGCTCCGCATCCGCACGTTGCTCGGCACCTACCTGCGCGCCGGTGGTCAGGCTGCCGCCGGCGCGCCGGCCTTGCTCGTGCACAGCCACGGCGAGGGCGCAAGGCTGATCGGCCAACTCGGCCGCGCGGCGCGCACCTCGACCGCGGTGCACGGCGTTGCGGCGCGCGTGCTGCCGCTTTCGGTGTGGCACACGGCGTCGGTCGGCATCGATCTGTGGCTCGCCGCAGTCGCGCACGGTGCAGCGCAGGTCTGGGTTTTGACGACGCACGAGGACGCGCCCGAATACCGCATCGCGCTCGCGGCGCAGATGCGCGTCGCGCAGGCGGTACTTTGCGGCCTCGGCTACGCGGGCGAGCACTTCAGGCTGATCGACGCCAACGATGCGAGTGCGCTCGATCGGGCGCTGCAGACGCCGCCGGCGCAGACGGTGAAGACCGCCGCGACGTTCAACGTGCAGGCCGACAAGCGTGCGACGCTCGAACTCGCGCTCGATCATCTGCTCGCGCAGGCGCCGCAGCCGCAGAGCGTGATTGCGCTCCAAGCGCAGGGAAGCCCCTGGGGCAGCGTCGAGATCGACAAGGACCGCTGCACGCTGTGCCTGAGCTGCGTCGGTGCCTGCCCCGAAGCGGCGCTCGCCGACAACCCGGAGAAGCCGCAACTGCGCTTCATCGAGAGCAATTGCGTGCAATGCGGGCTGTGTGCGAGCACCTGCCCCGAGCAGGCGATCACGCTGGTCCCGCGCCTGTGGCTCGTCGATGGCGGGCGGGCGCGCAAGCAGATGCGGGTCCTCAACGAGGCCGAACCGTTCGCATGCATTCGCTGCGGCAAGCCGTTCGGCACCCTGCGCGCGATCGAGGCGATCGTCGGCCGGCTGGCCGGCCACGCGATGTTCCAGGGTCGTGCCGCCGAACGCCTCAAGATGTGCTCGGACTGCCGCGTGATCGACATCCACACGAGTGCGGACGAAGTGAGGATCGACCAGCTGTGAAGACCGCGATGCCCCCTGACGAGGCTATGGACGACGAACTCGCGCGCGCCGAGGTCTATGGGCTGCTGGCCGCGCTGTTTCAGGCCGCGCCGTCGCCCGAGCTCTATGCGCAGCTGCAGGTCGCCGTGACGCAGGCGCCGGTGGCCGGTGGGTTCCTCGAGCACAGCTTCTCAGAGCTGGTTGACGCGTCGCGCCGCCTGCCGCTCGATGCGGTGCGCACCGAGTACGCGGCGCTTTTCGAGGCGATCGGCAGACCCGAGGTGTTTCTCTATGCGTCGTACTTCGTCGCCGGCGCACTCAACGAGAAGCCGCTCGTCGTGCTGCGCGATGCGCTGCGCGCGCTCGGCATCGAGCGCGATCCGATGATCCTCGAGACCGAGGATCACATCGCCTGCCTGTGCGAAGTGATGCGCTATCTGATCGCCGGCGACGAGATCGCGCTCGGCAGTCTCTCGACGCAGAAGCACTTCTTCGACACCCAGTTGCGGCCGTGGGCGGACGACCTCTGGGACGCGCTCGAGGTGCATCCGAAAAGCGACTTCTATCGCGCACTCGCAGCCTTCGCACGCGACTTCTTCAGCGTCGAAGCCCAGGCTTTCGACATGCTCGAAGGGTGAACCGATTTGCGCGGCGTAGGAAGTCGGAGTACATATCCGGCCCTATGTTGATCCGTGCCTACCCTGATGACGTGAGGTTCGCTGCGACCTAGAGTCGGCCACGAGGTCAATCCAATCACCCGGAGGTCAGACCATGAAGCAAGTGCCGTCTCATCCGTCCACCCCGGCCGCATCGCCGATCAAGCGGCGCGGTGTCCTCCTCGGTACCGGCGCTGCGGCGCTGGCCGGCGTTGCCGCGACCGTCGCCGCGCGCAGCGGGCAGGAAGAGGTCGTCGAAGCCAAGGCCAAGCTGCGCCAGCAGGACGCCGCCGACGGCTACCGATTGACGGATCACGTGAAGCGCTACTACGAAACGATCCGCATCTGACGCCGGATCGCGCACGCGCTCGCCGCACTGACGCACTCGGACATCGGGAGTTCCCATGTTGTTGACACGCAAATCGTCCGCTGGCGCCGATGGCGCGCCGTCGTCGCTCGTCGCCAGCCTCTCGCGCGGCGTCTCGCGTGCGATCCCGACCATGGACCGCCGCGCCTTCCTGCGTCGATCCGGACTCGGCGTCGGTGCCGGTCTCGCCGCCTCGCAGTTGACGCTGATGCGCAAGGCGAAGGCCGCCGATGCGCCGGCCTCGGGCGCCGCCGCGGCGCCCAAGGTGCAGGTCAGGCGCACCGTCTGCACCCATTGCTCGGTAGGCTGCGCGGTCGATGCGGTGGTCGAGAACGGCGTCTGGCTGCGCCAGGAGCCGGTCTTCGATTCGCCCATCAATCTCGGGGCGCACTGCGCGAAGGGTGCCGCGCTGCGCGAGCACGGGCACGGCGAGTTCCGGCTCAAGTACCCGATGAAGCTGGTCGACGGCAAGTATCAGCGCATCTCGTGGGATCAGGCGCTGAACGAGATCAGCGCGAAGATGCTCGAACTGAAGAAGCAGAGCGGGCCCGACTCGCTCTTTCTGATCGGCTCGTCCAAGCACAACAACGAGCAGGCCTACCTGCTGCGCAAGTGGATCAGCCTGTGGGGAAGCAACAACTGCGACCACCAGGCGCGCATCTGCCACTCGACCACCGTGTCCGGCGTCGCCAACACCTGGGGCTACGGTGCGATGACGAACTCCTACAACGACATGCAAAACAGCAAGGCGGCGCTCTACATCGGGTCGAACGCCGCCGAAGCGCATCCGGTGTCGCTGCTGCACATGCTGCATGCGAAGGAGCGCGGGACGAAGATGATCGTCGTCGACCCGCGCTTCACGCGCACGGCGGCGAAGGCGGACCAGTACATCCGCATCCGCTCGGGCACCGACATCGCGTTCCTGTTCGGCCTGCTCTACCACATCTTCAACAACGGCTGGGAAGACAAGCAGTACATCGCCGATCGCGTCTACGGCATGGACAAGGTGCGCGAGGACGTGCTCGCGAACTGGACGCCCGACAAGGTCGAGGAAGTGTGCGGCGTCGACGAGGCGACCTGCCTGCAGGCGGCACGCACGATGGCCGAGAACCGGCCGAGCACGCTCGTCTGGTGCATGGGCCAGACGCAGCACTCGATCGGCAACGCGATGGTCCGGGCCTCGTGCATCGTGCAGCTTGCCCTCGGCAACATCGGCAAGAGCGGCGGCGGCGCCAACATCTTCCGCGGCCATGACAACGTGCAGGGCGCCACCGATGTGGGCCCGAACCCGGATTCGCTGCCCGGCTATTACGGTCTGGCCGAGGGCTCGTGGAAGTTCTTCGCGTCGGTCTGGGGCGTCGACTTCGAATGGATCAAGAAGCAGTACGCGCCGGGCATGATGAACAAGTCGGGCATGACGGTGTCGCGCTGGATCGACGGCGTGCTGCTGCCCAACGACGTCATCGACCAGCCCTCGAACCTGCGCGGCCTGATCTACTGGGGGCATGCGCCGAACTCGCAGTCGCGCGGCTTCGAGATGAAGTCGGCGATGGACAAGCTCGACCTGCTGGTCGTGATCGACCCCTACCCGTCGGCGACCGCGGCGATGGCAGCGATGCCCGGCAAGGCGGGCGAGTTGAACCCGAACCGTGCCGTCTATCTGCTGCCGGCGAGCAACCAGTTCGAGACGCGCGGCTCAGCGACGGCGTCGAACCGCTCGCTGCAGTGGCGCGAGCAGGTGATCGAGCCGCTCTGGGAGAGCCGCACCGATCACATGATCATGTACCAGCTCGCCCAGAAGCTCGGTTTCGACAAGGAGTTCGTCGCCCGCATCAAGCTCAGCGCAGGCCGTGGCGGCATGATGGAACCCGACATGGAGGACACGCTGCGCGAGATCAACCGCTGCACCTGGACCATCGGCTACACCGGCCAGAGCCCGGAGCGGCTGAAGGCGCACATGCGCAACATG
>CAZVNC010000136.1:0-6606 GCA_964628305.1 uncultured Ideonella sp. | reverse complement strand
GTCGAAGTCGAGATCCTGCGCTCGGTGCCGCCACGGCTGTTCGACGACGCGGTGCGCGACGCGATGATGCAGTACGTCTGCACCGGCGATCACATTGCCGAGCAGATCTTCGACTTCAAGCTCGATTGACCCTTTTTCGACGCCGGAGCGCGCACCACCCAGCGTTGGCCGGTTCCACTCAAGCAGCAGAATCCAAGACCAGGAGACCTCTCCCATGACCATCCGCTTTTCCCCCAAGCTCGCCGCGCTGATGCTTGCGGTTTCGATGGCCGCGGTGCCCGCGATCACTTTCTCGCAGGACACGACGCCGGCTGCGGCCGAGGCGTCCGCCCCCGTTGCGGCCATGCCGGCCGACACCAGCGCCGCACCGGTTGCGCCGCCCATGCCGCCGGCAGTCAGCAAGGAGGTCGTCGACAACCCCTACGGTCTGTCGGCGCTGTGGGCGCAGGGCGATTTTGTTTCGCGCGGCACGCTGATCTTTCTGGCCATCATGTCGATCGGCAGCTGGTACATCCTGATCACGAAGCTGTGGGAGAGCATGAAGCTCGCCGGCCAGGCCAAGGCAGCCAACAAGGGCTTCTTCAAGGCTGCCAACCTGCAGGAGGGCGCCAAGCTGCTGAAGAAGGGCAGCGCCTACCGCTACATCGCCGAGACCGGGATCGAAGCGGGCGAGCGCCACGAGGGAACGCTGACCGAGAACGTCGATCGCAATGACTGGGTCAGCATGAAGGTGCAGCGCAGCATCGACGACGTGAACAGCCGTTTGCAGGACGGCCTGGCGGTGCTGGCGACGGTCGGCTCGACGGCGCCGTTCGTCGGCCTCTTTGGCACCGTCTGGGGCATCTATCACGCGCTGACCGCGATCGGCATCGCCGGCCAGGCGTCGATCGACAAGGTCGCTGGGCCGGTCGGCGAGGCGCTGATCATGACCGCGCTCGGCCTGGCCGTCGCGGTGCCTGCAGTGCTCGGCTACAACTGGCTGGTGCGCCGCAACAAGGTCGCGATGGAATCGGTGCGCGCATTCGGTGGCGATCTGCACGGCATCCTGATGGGCGGCCGCGTCGGTCGCTGAACGCACAGCGCCAAGCATAAGGAGGCCGCCCGATGGCGATGAACCTCAGTTCAGAAGGCGACGAGGACGAACTCAGCGCGTTCATCAACACCACGCCGCTGGTCGACGTGATGCTGGTGCTGCTGATCATCTTCCTGATCACGATTCCGGTCGTCACGCAGACCGTCCCGGTCAGGCTGCCGAACGAGATCAACCTGCCGATGCAGACCAAGCCCGAGAACATCGACATCTCGGTCAACAAGGATGGTGACGTGTTCTGGAATCTCCAACTCGTTCCCGACAACAACGCGCTGGTCGAACGTCTGAAGAAGGTCTCGGTGCTCGACCCGCAGCCCGAGGTGCACATCCGCGGCGATCAGGATGCGCGCTACGAGTCGGTCGGCCGGGTCGTGTTCGCGTGCCAGCGCGCCGGCATCCTGAAGATCGGCTTCATCACCGAGCCGCCGGCCAAGGGCTGACCATGGCGGCCCCGCGCGGGCCGCGAAGGGACAAACCATGTCAATGAACATCGGCACGCACGAAGACGAAGTGATGATCGACATCAACACCACGCCGTTGATCGACGTGATGCTTGTGCTCATCATCATGCTCATCATCACGATTCCGGTGCAGCTGCATTCGGTCAACCTCAACATGCCGGCCGGCAACCCGCCGCCGCCGACCAAGCCGCCGGTCGTCGTGACGATCGACGTCGATTTCGACGGCACGGTGCTCTGGAATGGCGAGGCGCTGCCGAATCAGCAGGCGCTCGACGCCAGGCTCGCCCAGGCCGCGGCCGAGCCCGACCAGCCCGAGGTTCATCTGCGCCCGAACAAGCTCGTCGCCTACAAGAACGTCGCCGCGGTGATGGCCGCCGCGCAACGGCTCGGGATCACCAAGCTCGGCATCATCGGCAACGAGCAGTTCATCAAGTAGGCCCATGACCAAGCTACTGCGGTTCATCTTCGCGTCGGCGTTCGCGCTGGCACTCGCATTGGCTAGCCTTTCCGCCGCCGCGCAGGATGCCGTCCGTCCCGCGGTCGGTACCCCGTTGCAAGCGGCTCAGAAGCTGATCAAGGCGGGCAAGTACCGGGAGGCGCTGGAGAAGGTGCAGGAGGCCGACGACGCGCCCTCGAAGACCGCCAATGAGAAGCTCCTGATCGAGCGCATGCGTCTGGCGGCGGCGTCCGGCGCGGGCGACATGGCGGCCGCGGTGAAAGCGTTCGACGCCGTCAACGCGTCCGGCAAGCTGGCGCCAGCCGAGAAGCTGCGCATCATCGAGTCGATCGCCGGCGGCTACTACCGGGCGAAGGACGACGGCAAGGCCATCGACTGGGCGCAGCGCTACCAGAAGGAGGGCGGCAGCGGCGCGCAGATGCAGACCCTGCTGCTGCAGGCGCAGTACCTCTCGGGTGACACGGCGGCCGTGACGAAGGACCTCATGGCCGGGATTCAAGCTGACGAAAAGGCCGGCCGGGCGCCATCGGAAGACCGCCTGAAGATGCTGATGAGCGTCAGCGCCAAGCAGCCCGAGGGCGCGGCCTACATGCTCGCGCTCGACCGGCTGGTGACCTACTACCCGAAGAACGAGTACTGGGTCGAACTGATCGACCGCGTGCAACGCAAGCCGGGCTTCTCGGACCGTTTCTCGCTCGACATCTACCGTCTGATGCTCGCCACCGGCGGCATGCGCAACGCGAACGACTACATGGAGATGACGCAGCTTGCGCTGCAGGCCGGCTTCACCGACGAGGCGAAGAACGCGATCGAAAAGGGATTCGCCTCCGGCACGCTCGGCACCGGACCTGAGGCAGATCGCCAGAAGCGCCTGCGCGATCTCACGATGCGCAAGGTCGAAGAGGCGCGCGCCCAGGCCGCCACCAAGGAGGCCGAAGCGCAGGCCGCCAAGGAGGGCAACGATCTCGTGAACGTCGGCTTCAATCTGGCCCTGTCGGGCAAGGGTGCTCAAGGTGTCAAGCTGATCGAGCAGGGTATTGCCAAGGGCGGTCTGAGGCGCCCCGAGGACGCCGAGCTCAGGCTCGGTCAGGCGATGGTGCTGGCGCGCAATCCGAAGTCGACTGCGGTGTTGCGGGGCGTCACCGGCAACGACGGCGCGGCCGATCTCGCCCGGCTGTGGATACTGCTCAGTCGCCGCAAGGGCTGAAGCATTGGCTTGCGATGATCGGACCTGGCCGGTGGCGCTATAGCGTCGGCGGCGCCCGCTCTCCGAGGACCTTCCCGGTCACGCCCATTTCCACCGGCAGCTCGAGATAGAAGATCTCGAGCTTCTCCTGCGCCAGACTTTGCAGCAGGCGTTCGGCATCCGCCCGCCTGACCGCGAAGCCGACCTGCACCGTCAGGTCGCCCGCGAGCTCGAAGAAGTGCTGTTCGTGCAACCGGCCGTGCCGTCCATAGCCGGCGATCGAGCGAAACGCCGTGCCGCCCTTGATGCCGAGTGCCTTCGCATGCTCGAGCAGCCATTCGTAGGTCAGCAGGCCGCGGTGGCGCGAGCTCTCCTGAACATAGAAGCTGAGGTAGACGCCTTGCATGGCTTCGCTCCTGTTTCGATGGTTCCGTGGCGTCGGCAAGCGCCGCCTCAGGCCCTCGCGAACAGCGCGTTGACGATCAGGATGCCGAGTGCCGTCATGAAGAGCGCGCCCAGCAGGTGCAGGCTGGCCAAGCCGAGCGCCCACAAGTACTCGCGCTGACCGATCAAGGTCACGACTTCGAGCGAGAAGGTCGAGAAGGTCGTCAGTCCGCCCAGAAAGCCGGTGATGACCATCAACCTGATCTCGGGCGGCACGCTCGCGTTGTGGCTGAAGAACGCGCTGGCCAGGCCGATCAGCATGCCGCCGGCCAGGTTCGCCGTCACGGTGCCGAGCGGAATGGTCGGAAAGACGGGGTTCAAGAGGGCGCCAAGCCACCAGCGCAGCAGGCAGCCCAGCCCGCCGCCTGCAAAGACTGCGACTATCGACCCAGTGCCAGGCATTGCGCTCCCTTCACGCTGATGGGGTTGAGACTCAACGCCGGGGTGCACATGCGATACGGTGCTCGCGGCATGCACATTCCCCGGTCGATGGGGTCGCAACGCTCGACAGATTTTGCACCTGCCATCTTCGACCGCATCGCCCTTCTACGCGCTCGTCAACGATCCGTGCCGGCGGCGAGCAGACCCTGCTCGACCATCGCGACCAGCCGTTCGGCGAGCTTGCGGCTGGCGGCATCTTCCAGGCCGCGCAGCGGGCCATCGAGCATCAGCACGGCCATGCCATGGACGGCCGACCAGGCCATGAACTCGGCGCCGGCGCGCTGCGCCGGTGGGAGCAGGCCGGTCGCGACCAAGCCGTCGAGCGCGCTGCAAAGCAGCTGATACGGGTCCAGGCCGCTGGCGCCGCGCGGTGCCATGTCCTCCGGCGCGAACTCGGACAGCTCGAACGCGCGTGCGGTAAACGCGGTACGAAAGAGGCCCGGCTCGGCGCGCGCAAAGCCCAGATAGCCAAGGCCGACGCCGCGAAATGCGGCGCGCGCACGGCGCTGCGGGTCGCGCAGGCGACGGGTTGCGTCGACCTGCGTCTCGATCGCGCGCGCGAGCAGCGCCAGCGCCTCGGCGCGCACCGCCTCCAACAGCGCCCGGTGGTTGACGAAGTGGCGATACGCGGCGTTGGGCACCACGCCGGCGCGGCGCGTCGCCTCGCGCAGCACGATGGCCTGCGGCCCACCCTCGCGCGCCAGTGCGACGCCGGCGTCGAGCAGCGCGCGCCGCAGATCGCCGTGGCGATAGCTGCGCCGCAGCGGTGCAGTTTGCTTGGTTGACAAAATCACTTGGTTAATCGCGGACCCCACCCGTGTTCGATCTTGCGATAAGTGTACAGTGTCCACAAGAGGAGTCGCACCATGAACGCGGATGCCTTCGTCGACGGTTTCCTGCTCGCCGTTCCCAGCGCCAACCGAGAGCGCTACCGCCAGGTCGCGAGCGACGCCGCACAACTCTTCAAGCAGCACGGCGCGGTCGAGGTCGTCGAGTGCTGGGGCGAGGACGTGCCCGAAGGCAAGCTGACGTCGATGCCGATGGCCGTCAAGCTCGAGGATGGCGAGACCGTCGTCTTCTCCTGGATCGTCTGGCCCTCGCGCGAGGTGCGCGACGCCGGCATGAAGGCAATCATGGAGGATCCGCGCGTACCCAAGGACATGCCGTTCGACGGCAAGCGCATGATCTTCGGCGGCTTTCGCGTGCTGGTTGCGGCCTGACTGCCGTCCGCCCGCGCATCAGCCCCTCGATGAGGTGACCGATGAAGTACCAAGCCCGTTGCCACTGGGGAAAGGTCGCGGTGGTGTTCGACGGGCGCTCGCTGTAGTTCCCGCCCGGCCGCGAGCGGCTTCAACCCCAGGAGAACCGGATGCAATTCACGCCCTACCTCAACTTCGACGGCAACTGCGCCGAGGCTTTTGCGTTCTACGCCAAGCTGTTCGACGGCCGCATCGTCTATCAAGGCACGTTCGGCGAGATGCCGCCGTCCGAAGGCATGCCGCCGATTGCCGAGTCGGCCAAGCAGCGCATCATGCACGTGCATCTGCAGCTCGCGGAGCATTCGCTGATGGGCTCCGACAGCATGCCCGGCGCCGACGTGTGCAGCGGCGGCTTTCAGCCTGCGCAGGGCATGTGGGTGTCGATCCAGGCGGCCGACGTCGCCGAGGGCAGGCGGCTGTTCGATGCGCTGGCGCAAGGCGGCACGACGGTGATGCCGTTTGCGGCCACCTTCTGGTCGCAAGGCTTCGGCATGGCGCGCGACCGATTCGGCACGCCGTGGATGGTCAACGTGGCGGCGGCACAGCCCTGAGCACGGCAACCCGAACTCGAACCGGGAGCGCACCATGTCCGTGTCCGACCGCACCGTTCACCTCCACCGCGTCCTGCGCTGCGAACCGCAGAAGCTATACCGCGCCTTCATCGAGCCCGGCGCGATGGCCAAATGGCTTCCGCCGCACGGCTTCACTGCCGAGGTGCATCACCTCGAGCCCAGCGTCGGCGGCGGCTTTCGGATGTCGTTCCGCAACTTTGGCAGCGGCAGCGCGCACTCGTTTCACGGCGAATACCTGGAACTCGTCCCGGGCGAACTGATTCGCTACACCGATCAATTCGACGACCCGAATCTGCCCGGCGTGCTCGAGGTGACGGTGCGCCTCGCGCCCGTGGTCTGCGGCACCGAGATCAACATCACGCAGGCGAACATCCCCGAGGCGATCCCGCTCGAGATGTGCTACCTCGGCTGGCAGGAGTCGCTCGCGCAACTCGCGGCGCTCGTCGAGCCGGACATTCCAGGCTGAACGATTGGGGGGCTCGAACGATGACGATTGCGAAGAACACGGTCTGCCTCTGGTACGACGGCGACGCCGAAGAGGCCGCGCGCTTCTATGCCTCGACGTTTCCCGATTCGGCGGTCGGCGCGGTCCATCGCGCACCGAGCGACTATCCAGCGGGCAAGCAGGGCGACGTGCTGACCGTCGAGTTCAGCGTGATGGGCATTCCTTGTCTGGGCCTGAACGGCGGCCCCATG
>CAZVNC010000135.1:0-6636 GCA_964628305.1 uncultured Ideonella sp. | reverse complement strand
CGGCGAAGCTGCGCATCGCCGAGGTGTCGGGCGGCATGGCGCGGCGCATCGCGCTTGCGCGGGCGATCGCGCTCGACCCCGAGCTGATCATGTACGACGAGCCTTTCACCGGACTCGATCTGATCTCGATGGGCGTCGCCGCCAAGCTGATCCGTACCTTGAACGATGTCACTGGCGCAACCTCGCTCGTCGTCTCGCACGACGTTGCCGAGTGCATGGCGATCAGCGACCACGTCGTCTTGATGGCGACCCGGGGCCGCATCGTCGCCCAGGGCACGCCCAGCGAACTGATGGATTCGACCGACCTCGAGGTGCGCCAGTTCGTGCGCGGTGAACCCGACGGCCCGGTCAAGTTCCACTATCCGGCGCCGAGCCTGGACCAGGACTTCGGCCTCGCCGCCGAGGCGTCGCAGTGAACGCCCTCGCGTTGCTCGGTGCCCGATCGCTCGAAGTGCTGCGGGGCTTCGGCCACGCCGCGTTCTTCTTCGTCGATCTGCTGCGCGCGCTGCCGGCGTCGCTGCGGCGCTTCGAACTCGTCGTCGTGCAGATCCACTTCATCGGCAACCGCTCGATCGTCATCATTGCCGCATCCGGCCTGGCGGTCGGCTTCGTGCTCGCGCTGCAGATGTACTACGCGCTCGTCACCTACGGCGCGACCGAATCGCTCGGGCTGATCGTCAACCTGGCACTCGTGCGCGAACTCGGGCCGGTCGTCGCGGCGCTGCTGTTCGCGGGCCGCGCGGGTACGTCGCTCACCGCGGAGATCGGCCTGATGAAGGCGGGCGAACAACTTTCGGCGATGGAGATGATGGCGATCGACCCCAAGCGCCGGGTGCTCGCGCCGCGCTTCCTGGCCGGCGTCATCTCGATGCCTATCCTCGCAATTCTCTTCTCGGCGGTCGGCATCCTCGGTGCCTACGTCGTCGCGGTGTTGCTGATCGGCCTCGACGCGGGCAATTTCTGGTCCATCATGCAGGCGAAGGTCGACGTCTGGCGCGACGTCGGCAACGGCATCGTCAAGAGCTTCGTGTTCGGCATCATCTGCACCGCAGTCGCCCTCTACCAGGGCTACGAGGCGAAGCCGACGCCGGAGGGGGTGTCCTATGCGACGACGCGCGCCGTTGTCATCGCTTCGCTCTGTGTGCTGGGAATGGATTTCGTGCTGACGGCGCTGATGTTCTCGACGCCCTGACCGACAACCTGAACGAACACCATCATGGGCAAGAAAAGCATCGAAACTCTGGTCGGCCTCTTTGTTCTCCTCGGCATCGCGGGGCTGGTGTTCCTGTCGCTGAAGGCGGCCAATCTGACGAGCTTCAGCACCGGCGAGACCTACGCGCTGCAGGCGCGCTTCGACAACATCGGCGGCCTCAAGGTCAGAGCGCCGGTGCGCAGCGCGGGGGTCACGATCGGCCGCATTTCGTCGATCGCGTTCGATCCGCAGACCTATCAGGGCGTCGTCACGCTCCAGATCGACCACAATCTCGAGTTCCCGCGCGACACCTCGGCCAAGATCCTGACCTCGGGCCTGCTCGGCGACCAGTACGTCGGCCTCGAGCCCGGCGCCGACGAGAAGATGCTGGGCGCGGGCGACGTCATCCGCCAGACGCAATCTGCAGTCGTGTTCGAGAACCTGATCGGCCAGCTCATCAACAGCCGCGCCGCCGAGGCGGGCACGGTCGGTGCGGCGGGCAGCGCTGGCTCGGCAGCTTCGAAATGACCGTCATGAACCTCGCACGCGGCGCCAGACTGCTGTTGCTCGCGCTGCTCGTTGCGGCCTCGGCCGGTTGCGCGACGCTGCCGCCGGACGCGACGCCGGCGCAGAAGGCCGATCCCTTCGAGGCCTGGAACCGCAAGGTGTTCGATTTCAACGACGATCTCGACAAAGCGATCCTGAAGCCGATCGCGACCCTGTACGCCGACATCTTCCCGCCCGTCGTGCGCCGCGGCGTCGACAACTTCTACGCCAACCTGCTCGACCCGTGGTCGGCGGTCAACAGCCTGCTGCAGGGCAAGCCGTTCATCGCGCTGCAGAGCGCGTTTCGATTCGCGGTGAATTCGACCTTCGGCATTCTCGGCCTCATCGATGTCGCGGCCGACATGGACATCGACCGCCATCCGGAGGACTTCGGCCAGACGCTGGGCGTCTGGGGCGCCGAGCCGGGAGCCTATCTCGTCTGGCCGTTCATCGGCTCGTCGACGGTGCGCGATTCGATCGGGCTGCCGCTCGACTACCTGGCGTCGCCGATGAACCTGCTGAACGGCGGTGCGACGCCGATCGCGATCTGGTCGCTGCGCGTCGTCAATACGCGCGCCGGGTTGCTCGACGCATCCACGCTGCTCGACCAGATCGCGCTCGACCGATACAACTTCATTCGCGACGCCTACCTTCAGCGCCGCGGAAGTCTGATCCGCGACGGCGAGGATGAGCCACCGTACGATCCGACGCAGGACGACGCCGAGCCGGCGGCGCCATCACCGCCGGCATCGGCTGCACCTGCAGCGTCCGCTGCGTCGGCGGCATCGGCGCCTTCCGCTGCGTCGGCGCCAGAAGGGGCAAAATAGGCCCTCCACCGGCTGGCGGCCGATCCTGCCGCCGCGCCGACGCACTGCCGCGGCAGTGCCACTCGCGAGCGCCCAACGCCTCGCCCAGAATCAGGTGTCCTCCCATGCTTTCTCGACGATCACTCTGCCAAACCCTTGCCATCGCCTGCCTGCTGCTGCCGGGCGCCTTCGCCTACGCGCAGGAGGCGCCGGATGCGCTCGTCATGCGCATCTCGACCGACGTCATCGACGCCGTCAAGGCCGACAAGGCGATCCAGGCCGGCGAGGTGGCGCGCATCGTCTCGCTCGTAGACGCGAAGGTGATGCCGAGCGTGAACTTCAAGCGCATGACCGCATCGGCGGTCGGCCGCAATTGGCGCCAGGCGACGCCCGAACAGCAGCAGCGCCTGCAGGACGAATTCAAGCTGCTGCTCGTGCGCAGCTACGCCGGCGCGCTCACCAAGGTGAAGGACCAGACGGTGCAATTGAAGCCGATGCGCTCCAAGCCCGAAGACGGCGAGGCCGTCGTGCGCACCGAGATTCGCGGCGGCGGCGAGCCGATCCAGCTCGACTACCGGCTCGAGAAGTCGACCGGCGAGTGGAGGATCTACGACGTCAACGTGATGGGCGTCTGGCTGGTCGAGAACTACCGCAACACCTTTGCGCAGGAGATCAGCACCGGCGGCATCGACGGCCTGATCGCCAAGCTCGCCGAGAAGAACAAGGCGGCTTCGGGCAAGGGCTGAACAGGCCGATGCTGACGCTGCCAGCCACCGTCACGATCGCCGAAGCGAGCGACACGCTGAGCCGGCTTGCGCAGTCGGCCGCGGCGGAGTCCGGCGCCGAGTTGACGCTGGACTTGTCGGCGCTGGCGCGATTCGATACCTCGGCGCTCGCCGTGCTGCTCGAGTGCAAAAGGATCGCACATGCGCGCGGCAAGCGCTTCGTGCTCACGCGCGCGCCCGAACGCCTAGTCGATCTGGCTCGCCTCTACGGCATCGGCCCGCTGCTGACGTCGTAGGCCCGAGCCGGCCGCGCCAACGGCGCTTCAGGGCGCAGCAGCGGCGATCGCCTTTTTCGGATCGATGAGCACGCACCGCCCGATGAACATCGTCTTCGATTTCGGCGGCGTCGTTTTCCGCTGGCAGCCGCTTGGTCTGCTGCGCGAAACGCTGCCGCAACGCGCCCGTGATGACGAGCAGGCGCGTGACGTGGCTGCCGAGTTGTTCCAGGGCTATGCGCCGCAAGGCGACTGGAGTGCGTTCGATCGCGGCGAGATCGGGGCCGACACGCTGGCGCAACGCATCGCGCGCCGCACGAGTCTGAGCCAGGCCGAGGTGCTCTCCTTCGTGGACGCGGTTCCGGCGCATCTGGAGCCGATCGCCGAGACCGTGGCGTTGCTCGGGCGGCTGAAGGCAGCCGGCCACCGGCTCTTCTATCTGTCGAACATGCCTGCGCCTTTCGCCGATCATCTGCAACGCACCCACGCCTTCATGGCCTGCTTCGAGGACGGCGTGTTCTCGTCGCAAGTGCGCCTGATGAAGCCGCAGCCGGCGATCTTTTGCGCCGCGGCGCAGCGCTTCGGTCTCGCGCCACACGCGCTGATGCTGATCGACGACGTGGCGCACAACGTCGATGCGGCACGCGCGGTTGGCTGGCAGGCGATCCTGTTCCGAGGTGCGCCGGAGTGCGTGGCGGCATTGCCGCTCGGCACGCTGGACGATCAGGGCTTGTAGTCGGCGATCGCCTTCGCGAGGTCCTGGTACTCCTCGCAGTTCTCGCCGCAGATCGACTTCAGCGCCGCCAGGTGTTCGTTCGCCTTGTCGGGCCGTTTCGCTATCAGGTAGGCGACGCCGACGTATTCGTGCGCGCCCCTGTGCTTCGGGTCGATCCCGAGCGCGATCTCGTATTCGCTGAACGCCTTGTCTATCTGGCCGGCGTTGCGATAGCTGTAGCCGAGCAGGTTGTGGGCATCTGCGTTCTTCGGCGCGCTGCGCACGGCGCGCTGCAACTCGGCGATCGCGGCGTTCCAGTCCTGCTTCGCGATCAGCGCCCGCGCCTGCGTCAGGTCGGCCGCAGCGGGCCTCGCGGGGCGAGCCGCAGGCTCAGGGCTGTCGGCCGCCTGCGCTGTGAACGCGGCCAGGCCGAGGACGACCGCGATCGCGAATCGGTTCGACATCTTCGGCTCCCGGGTTGCGGGCCCGCGGACTTCAGGCGGCGGACAGGCCGCGCACGGCCTGGAGCGACGCTTCGATGCCCTGCAGGACGATGCGCTGCTTCCATTCGTCGGTGTCGGTGTAGAACGCGTCGCGCACCTGGCGCTTGATGGCCAAGCGCTGCTCCGGCGGCGCCTCGGGGTGGTTCTCGAGCCACTGATCGGCGCGCAGCGCGTCGAACACCTCCATCAGCGGCACGGTGCCGTACTCGAGTGCGATGCCGGTGTACTCGGCCTGCGGGCACTCCTCGTAGGCCGAGAGCCACATCAGGCCGGTGAGCAGTGCGGAAGTCGAACTGCCGTCGTAGATCGACGTCACGGCGTCGCCCCACCAGTCGCGCGCCCGCGCCAGCGCGGCGGCCTCGTCGCGGCAGGCGAAGATGCGCTCGCCGTGGCCACTCGGCCCGAGCCCGGTGTGCAGGTCGATCCAGCCCAGCCGCCGTGCGTCGCGCAGTTCGTCGCGCAGCACCTGGCGCAATGTCACGTTGCTCCAGGTCGGATTCACGCCGCCGTAGAACAGGCCTTCCGGGTGCGCGTGCTGGCCGCCCGAGTAGGCCGCCTGCAGCGCCGCCATGCCGTGCTGCGCGGCGTAAGCCTGGATGCCGGCCTGCACCGCGTCCGAAGGCGGCCAGGTGGGCGGCACGAGCAGGCTGGCGAGTTCGTCGTAGCCGGGATTCGCCGGCAACGGCTTGCGGAAATCGTGGAAGTTGCGGTTCAGGTCGACGTTCTCGTGCGTCGTGCGGCGCCACCACGAAAAGCCGTAGGGGTTGAGCGCATGGATGTAGAGCAGCGCGACCCCGGCGGCGCGGGCCGCGGTGCGAAAGCCGGGGTCGCCGAGCAGCGTGATCTGCACGCCCGATCCGCAGTAGCCCTCGACGCCGTGGCAGGCGCTGCTGATGATGAGGACGCGCGTGGCGTCGACCGGGCCGTCGCGCACGACGTCCATCGCGAGGCGCTCGCCGTCGCGGCCGAGCAGCGGGTGCGGGTGGCTCTCGACGTCGAGCCCGGCCGCCTCGACCGCGGCGAGGAACTTGTCGCGCGCTTCGGCGTAGGTCTGCGAGAAGGCGTTGCGATCAAACATGGGCGTCGGGCCGCGGAGCCGTGCGCGGCGCCGCGAGCCAGGCCTCGGCGAGCCGCACCCACATCGTGCCGCCGAGCGGAATCAGCTCGTCGTTGAAGTCGTAGCTCGGGTTGTGCAGCATGCACGGGCCCATGCCGTGGCCGCCGTCGCGGTGGCTGCCGTCGCCGTTGGCGACGAGGAAGTAGCAGCCGGGTTTCTCTTGCAGGTAGTAGCTGAAGTCCTCGGCGCCCATCGTCGGTTCGAACTCGAGCACGTTCTCAGCGCCGACGAGCTCGCCGAGCAGTTGGCGCGCGAAGGCCGTCTCGGCCGGATGGTTGATCGTCGGCGGATAGTTGCGCACGAACTCGAACTCGCATTCGGTCTGGAACGCGCTACAGGTGTGGCGCGCGACCTCACGCATGCGCTTCTCGATCAGGTCGAGCACGTCGATCGTGAAGGTGCGCACCGTGCCCTGGATCTCACAGCTTTCGGGGATCACGTTCGTCGCCTCGCCGGTGTGGATCATCGTCACCGAGATCACGCCGGCGTCGATCGGCCGCAGGTTGCGCGAGACGATGGTCTGGAACGCCTGCACCATCTGGCAGGCGACCGGCACCGGATCGATGCCGTGGTTCGGCATCGCGGCGTGCGCGCCCTTGCCTCGGATCGTGATCCTGAACTCGTTGCTCGATGCGAAGGCCGGGCCGCTCTTGAGCGCGAACTTGCCGACCGGCATGCCCGGCCAGTTGTGCGCGCCGAAGATCGCCTCCATCGGAAAGAGCTTGAAGAGGCCGTCCTTGATCATCTCGCGCGCGCC
>CAZVNC010000134.1:0-6644 GCA_964628305.1 uncultured Ideonella sp. | reverse complement strand
CAAGTTTCCTTGCCCCCCTCGGGGGGCGGGCTGGGCGCAGCACGGCCCTGGGGGTGCTCACAGCCGTCCGTTGCGCGACAACAGCACCGCGATTGGCCGCGTGCCGGCGAACTCCGACAGCACGATGGCGAGGATCGCGGTGATCGGCACGGCGAGGAAGGCGCCGGGAATGCCCCAGAGCTGCGACCAGACGGCAAGGCTGATCAGGATCGCGAACGGGCTCAGGTTGAGCGAGTTGCCCATCACGTACGGGTCGAGAAAATTGCCGATCACGAACTGCACGATGGTGAGGGCGAGCACGAGCGAGAAGACGAGCCCGGGATCGACGAACTGAACGATCGCCATGATCGCCGGGAACATCACGCCGAGCACCGAGCCGAGGTAGGGCACGAAGTTGAGGACCGCGATCAGCACCGCCCAGAACGGCGCGAACTGCAGGCCGAAGTAGCTCATCACGCCCCAGCTCACGGTGCCGAGAAGGACGCTCAGCAGCATCTTGAGCGCGAGGTAAGCGCCGACCCGGCCGTTGATGTCGCCGATCACGTTGCGCAGCCTGGCAAGCGTTTGCGGATCGCCCGACAGCCGCGCGAGCTTGCCATCGAAGACGTGCAGCTCGACGAGCAGGAACACCGCATACAGCAGCACGACGACGACCGTGACCGCGATCGACGACACCGACGCCAGCATCGAGCCGAGCACGACCTGGATGTTGACGCGCGCCAGCATGTCCTGGCGCAGCGTGGCCCACGTCGGTTCGGTCTCGATGCCGAACAGATGCGCCACCTTCTGCGCCGCGGCCAGCAGCGTCGCCTGGTACTGCGGCGCGAGCGCGATCACCTGATCCCGGTTCGCGATCAGAAGGTAACCGCTCGCGAGCAGCAAGAAGCCGATCACGACGATCGACAGCAGGTAGCGCAACTGCAGCGGCAGGCGCGGGCCGACGAGCGGCAGGCGCTGCAGCGCGTGCGTCAGGCCGACGATCACGTAGACGACGACCGCGCCGAAAACGACAGGCACGAGCACTTCCTTGCCGATGTAGAGCACCCAGCCGACGATCAGTGCGAGAACCGCGCCCGCGACGAACGCCGGGAACTTCGTGGTCATGGCTGATTACTGCGCGGCGGAATCGGGGCTCGCGGCGCGTCGCGCTACTGCGTGCTCGCCGTCTTCAGGCCCTGCGGCTGCGGCGTCATCTGGTCGGCGATGTCGACCCAGCCGCCGCCCACCGCCTGATAGACGTTGATCAACTGCGTGTAGCGCGCGGCCTGCAGGTTGACCGACGCGATCTCGGCGGCGAACAACTCGTTCTCGGCGACCAGCACTTCGAGGTAGCCCGAGACGCCCTTGTCGAAGCGCAGCTTCGATAGCCGCGCGAACTCGCGCAGCGCGTCGACGCGCACGCGCTGGGTCTCGAACTCCTGGACGCGCTTTTGCGATCCGGTCAGCGCATCGTTCGTCTCGCGAAACGCGCCGAGCACCGTTTGCTGGTAGCCGGCGAGCGCGGCGCGGTACTGCGCCTCGGCCGACCCGACCTGGCCCTCGATCGCGCCGAAGGTGAAGATCGGCCCGGCCAGCCCGCCTGCGATCAGCCACGTGCTTGCCGGCCCGGTCAGCAGGCTCGCGAACGCGGTGCTGACGCTGCCGAGCGCCCCGGTCAGCGAGATCGACGGGTAGTAAAGCGCGCGCGCGGCGCCGATGCTTGCGTTCGCCGCGATGAGATTCTGCTCGGCCTGCAGGATGTCGGGCCGCCGCTCGAGCAGCGTCGACGGCAGGTCGGCCGGAATCTGCGGCGCGACGAGCTGGGCGATCGTCTTGCCGCGCGCAATCGGCCCCGGGTTCTTGCCGAGCAGGATCGAGATCAGGTTCTCCTGCGCCGCGATCGCCTGCTCGAAGGCCGGAATCGCCGCCAGCGCCTGTTGATGCTGCGAGCGGATCTGCATCAGCTCGGTCTTGGCGACGATGCCGGCCTTGAAACGCAGCTCGAACAATCGCTCGGTGGCGCCGAAATTGGTCGCCGTCGCCTGCGCGATCTCGAGCTGGCGATCGAGCGAGCGCAGCACGACATAGCTCGTCGTGACGCCGCTGACGAGGGTCAGCACGACGCCGCGCTTGGCCTGCTCGCTGGCGTAGACCTGCGCCTGCGCCGCTTCGGTCTGGCGCCGCACGCGGCCGAAGAGGTCAATCTGCCAGCTTGCGCCGAGCGTTGCCTGGTAGAGCGAGAAGTAGGGGTCGGCGCCGGGCGGCAGCGGCGGCTGCCCGACGCGGCTCGCCCGCGCGCGCGTCGCGTCGGCGTTGTAGCCGAGCTGCGGATAGAGCTGCGAACGGGTCGAGGTGAGTGCGCCGAGGAACTGGTCGATGCGCGCCGCGGCAATCCGCACGTCGCGGTTGTCCTTCAGCGCGGTCTCGACGAGATCGTTCAGCACCGGATCGTCGAACTGCTCCCACCACTTGGTGTTCGCCACTTCGGCTGCCTTCGGGTAGTCGATCCGCCATGCGGTCGGCGCATCGGTCGTCGGGCGCACGTAGTTCGGCCCGACGGTGCAGCCGGCCAGGCCGATCGCGGCTGCAAGTGCAAGCAGGTTTGCTGTCCTCATCAAGCTATCCTTCCGTCAATTCCTTGATTCGTCTGCGTCCAGCGGCGTACAACCCGCCACTGCCGACACGCCATGCTCTTGACGCTCGCCCCACCGATTGCATTGCGCGCCGCCAATCGCTTCAACAGGCCGATCCCGGCTGCCATCGTAGCGGCGCTGGCGCGCCTGCGGCATTGGGCCGTGATCGGCGGCCTTGCGCTGCTGGCCGGCTGCAGCACGCTGCCGCGCAATGCGCCGCCACCCGAGCTGATGAACGAGACGAGCATTCCCGGCCTGCCCGACATCCGGGCGCCGGCCGGCCGGCAAAGTGCCGCCTTCATGGCCGACCTTCGGCTGTCGTTCGAGCAGGAGTCGGCGGCCGACTTCCCGCAGGGCGCCGACGGCGTCGTGCGTTACCCCCAGCTCGCGCTCTCCGGGGGCGGCGCCAACGGCGCGTTCGGCGCCGGCTTCCTGAACGGTTGGACGCAGACCGGCCGCCGCCCGGTCTTCAAGATCGTCACCGGCGTCTCGACCGGCGCGCTGATCGCCCCGTTCGCCTTCGTCGGCCCCGATTACGACGACGCGCTGCGCGAGTTCTACACGACGACCGCATCGCGCCAGATTTTCAGGGTGCTGAGCATCCTGCCGCAGTTGCTGACCGGCGAATCGTTCGCCGAGACCGGGCCGTTGATGAGCCTGCTCGAGCGCCACGTGGACGCCGCGCTGCTGCGCCGCGTGGCCGCGGCGCACAGCGCCGGACGGCGGCTCTACATCGGCACCGCCAACCTCGACGCCCAGCAGTTCGTGGTCTGGAACATGGGGCTGATCGCCGCCAGCGGCCGCCCCGAGGCGCTGGCACTCTTTCGCCAGGTGATGCTCGCATCGGCGTCGATCCCGGTCGCGTTTCCGCCGGTGATGTTCGACGTCGTCGCCGGCGGCCGGCACTACGACGAGATGCATGTCGATGGCGGGGTCGGCGCGAATGTCTTCTACTCGGGCGGCGTGTTCTCCTTCGGCGCGGCGCGCGAGGGCGTCGGGCGCGGCGTCGGGAGCGAGCGCATCTTCGTCATCCACAACGGTCAGTTGCTGCCGACGCCCGAGGTGACGAGGCGCTCGGTGCGCGCCATCGCGGCGCGCTCGTTCGAATCGGCGATGAAGGCCGCCCTGGTCGGCGACCTGTTTCGCATCTACAGCATCGCGGTGCGCGAGCAGGCGCGCTTCTTCTGGATCTCGATTCCGGAAGGCGTCGAACTGACGGGCGACGAGACGTTCGACCCGGTGCGCATGCGCGCGCTCTACGACGTCGGCTTCGACATCGCGAAGGCGGGCCGCCCCTGGAGCACCGCGCCACCGGGCCTCGGCGCACGCGCGGCAGACGAAGCAGGCAAGGGCCAGGACGACGCGCACTGACGACGCGCAGCCGCGTGTCGGCACGATCGCGGCACGCGCCGTGTCAGATCGAGAGCGCACCGTTGACGAGCGCGACGAGCGCGGCGATCGCCGCGACCGCCAGCGCGGCAAAGAGGGCCGCTTCGGCGGCGCTGAACAGGGCCTGCCCCCGCTCGCGCCGCACGATCATGTGCAGCGCCGTGCCGGGTGCGTAGAGCAGCGCCGACAACAGCAGGAACTTCAGACCGCCGGTGTAGATCATCGCCGCCGCATAGACGGTCGCGACCCCGCTGCGCACGCCATCGACGCCGCGCCTGCGGTCGCCGGCGGCGTAGGTCTCGCCGCTGCGCGCGAGCTTGAAGCCGTAGGCGGCGACCAGCAGATAGGGCACGAGCGTCATCGCGCTCGTCATCTTCAGCGCCAGCTGAAACGCCTGCTCGGCAAACCAGGTCACGAGCAGGAAGCACTGGATCAGGCCGTTCGAGAGCCAGAGCGCGACATGCGGCACCTGTCGCTCGTTCTCGCGCCCGAGGAAGCGCGGCATCGTGTCGTCCTGCGCCGCGGAGTGCAGCACCTCGGCTGCGAGCAGCGCCCACGACAGGAAGTTGCCGGCCACCGAGACGAGCAGGCCTACGCTGATGAAGATGCGCCCCCAGGGCCCGACGATCGCCTCCATCACGCCCGCCATCGACGGGTTCGCGAGGGCGGCCAGATCGGGCCGCAGCAGCACGCCGTAGGACAGGATCGTGACGAGCACGAGCAGGCACAGCACGCCGAGAAAGCCGAGCACGGTCGCGATGCCGACGTCCTCGCGCTTCTTCGCGAAGCGCGAATAGACGCTCGCACCCTCGATGCCGACGAAGACGAACACCGTGACGAGCATCGTGTGGCGCACCTGGTTGGCAACAGACGCGAAGCTCTCGTCCTCGCTGCCCCAGAAGTTGAGCGCGAAGATGTCGCGCTGAAAGCCGATCGCGACGACCAGGATGAAGATGCAGATCGGCACCATCTTGGCGACGGTCGCGATCGTATTCAGCGCCGCCGCCTGCTTCACGCCGCGCAGCACGAGCGCCTGCACACCCCACAGCATCAGGCTCGCGGTGACGATCGCGAGCGGCGTCGAGCCGTCGCCGAAGGCGGGGAAGAACTGGCCGAGCGTCGCCTTGATCAGCACCAGGCAGGCAAGACAGGCGAAGCAGCAGGCGACCCAGTAGCCGAACGCGGCAAGAAAGCCGAGGTAGTTGCCGAAGCCGGCTTTCGCGTAGGCGTAGATGCCGGCGTCGAGGTCCGGCCGGCGCTGCGACAAGTTCTGGAAGACGAACGCCAGCATCAGCATGCCGGTGCCGGCGATCGCCCACGCGATCAAGGCGCCGAGTGCGCCGGTCGAGTGGCCAAATGCGGCGGGCAGCGTGAAGATGCCGGCGCCGACCATCGAGCCGACGACGAGGCCGACGAGCGCGCCGCGCGAGAGCTTGGCGTCGCCGCTCTCGGTCATGACCGCTGCACAGGCATCACGCTGCGCTCAGGCACGCGCCAGCAGCCACAGGCTGGCGCCGGCAATCGCGAGCAGCGCCAGCATCGCCGAAGGCCACTGGCGAATGAAACGGTCGCCGGCTTCGAATGCGGCGCCGAGATGGGCCACGCCGTCACGGGGATTCGCCGCGGGCGCGAACAGCGGCCGATGCGAGAACGCCGCCGCAAGCAGCGCACCCGCCGCGAAGGTGGCGAGCATCGTGCCGAGTTCCTCGGCCGACAGCGCCTTGGCGAGCAATTCGCCCGACAGCGGGCCGATCACGGCGGCCAGCGCGAGGGCGAACGAAGCGAGCGTCAGCCCGAGCGCCGCCCACTGCGACAAGCGCGACACCGGCTTCACGTCGGCCAGCGGCGCCGCCGGCCGGCGCAGCACGCGCACAGCGATCAGCACGACGTAGCCGGCGGTGAATGCCGCGCCGCCTTGCAGCACCCACGCCCACCACCACTGGCCGGATTCATCGGCCGAGGCCAGCAGCAGCTTCTTCGCCAGATACGCGCCGCTCGGCAGCACGCCCATCAGCGCGACGCCACCGACGAAGAACGCCGCCACCGCGACCGGCAGCGCGCGCGCGGCGCCGGCCAGATCGTCAATGCGGTCGTGGCCGAGCGCGGCGTAGATCAGCCCCGCGGCCATGAACATGCCGGCCTTCGCGGTGGCGTGTGCGATCGCCTGCAGCAGGCCGGCCGCCTGCGCCAGATCGCGCCACACCATGTCGCCCGCGGCGTCGAAGGCCATCGGGAAGAGCAGGAACAAATAGCCGATCTGCGCCACCGTCGAATAGGCGACGAGCAGTTTGAGCCGTTGCTGGCGCAACGCAACGACGCTGCCGACGACGATCGCCGCAGCCCCCAGACCCGCCAGCAACTGCGCCGCGGAGGCGGTGGCGACGCCCGGCATCACGTCCAGCCACAGCCGCAGCACCAGGAACCACGAACCCTTGATGACGAGCGCCGACAGCACCGCACTCGCCGCGGCCGGCGCGCCGCCGTGCGCCGGCGGCAGCCAGATGTGCAGCGGGAAGAGGGCGGTCTTGGCCAGCAGGCCGACCGTCATCAGCGCGAGCGCAGCCCAGGCGATCGGCTCCGGCTGCACCGCTTCGGCCAGCAGCGGGATGTCGAGCGTGCCGTAGCCGCCATAGAGCAGCACTG
>CAZVNC010000133.1:0-6652 GCA_964628305.1 uncultured Ideonella sp. | reverse complement strand
TTCGATCGGCTGCTCGACGCCCTTCAGCCGGTAGTGACCGTGACTCACGACTTCGCCGTCCGCGGCCAGGGCGCCGTCGAGGGCCTGGCGCGCGGTGGCGCTGAGCAGCGTCTGTCCGCCGCGGGCGAGCGCCATGATGCGGGCCGCGACCGGCTTGGCGACGCCTTCGACTTCGAGCGGCTTGGCGCCGCGCGCGACGTCGGCGGCGTCGTTCTCGCGCAGCGTCACCTCGCCCGCATGCAGACCGGCGCGGGCGGCGAGGCCGAGGGCGTCGATCGCGCGGTGGTAGGCGAGCGCGAAGCCGACGGCGTCCGCCGCGCCGTCGAACAGCAGGAAGAAGCCGTCGGTGCGGTCGATCTCGCGGCCGCGGTGCTGCGCGAGCAGGTCGCGCGCGAGGCGGTCGTGATGCGACCAGATCTGCGCCGCGCGTGCGTCGCCCACGCGCTCCACGAGCTGCGTGCTGTCGACGACATCGGTGAAGAGCAGCGTGTGCAAGCCGGATCGCCGGTAGGTTTCGATGCGCGATGCGCGGGAGTGACCCGCAGCGTATCAGGTCGGTGCGCAGCGCAGGCGCGTCGGCGCGCGGCGAATGCAGAGATGGCAACGCTGAACAAGTCCCTCGCGGCGCGCGCATCCCCGATTCGGGCGGTTTGCGGCGTTGAAAATCCTCCCCATCGCAGGGGTTTTGGCTGCGGTTTGCGCCTTGCCGCCCACCCCGAATCGGGGCGCGCCCATCCCGGGGGACTTGTTCAGCGTCGCCATAATCCCGTCATGACGGCTTCGCCATCGCCATCGCCATCGCCGACGCTGCACATCGTCATCAACGCCGGCTCGGGGCACCAGAATGCCGACGCGACGCAGGCCGTGATCGCGGATGTGCTGGGTGAAGCCGGGCGCGCGCATCGATTTCATCGCGCCGACGATCCGGCGCGCTTGCCGGAAGTCGCGCAGGCCGCCGTCGCCGCAGCACAGGCCGACGCCGGCGTCGTCGTCGCGGCCGGCGGCGACGGCACGATCAACACCGTCGCGCAGGCCGTGCTTGGCAGCGGCCTCCCGTTCGGCGTGTTGCCGCAGGGCACCTTCAATTACTTCAGCCGCACGCACGGCATTCCGGCCGACACCGCCGCCGCGGCGCGCGTGCTGCTGACCGGCACCGCGCAGCCAGTACAGGTCGGCCTCGTCAACGAGCGTGTGTTCCTCGTCAATGCGAGCCTCGGCATGTACCCCAAGCTGCTCGAGGATCGCGAGGCCTACAAGCGCCAGTTCGGACGCAGCCGGCTGGTCGCCTTTGCGGCAGGGTTCGTGACCTTGCTGCGCGCGCACCGCAAGCTGCGCCTGCACTTCGAGTACGCCGACGTCTCGCACCGGGTGCGCACGCCGACACTGTTCGTCGGCAACAACCGCCTGCAGATGGAGAGCATCGGCGCCGCCGGCGCGTTCGAGCAAGGCCGCCTGGCGGCGATCACGCTGCGCCCGGTCGGCTTCTTCGGCATGCTCGGCCTGCTGCTGCACGGCGCGATGAGCCGCCTCGCGGATGCCGAGAACGTCGACAGCTTCGGCTTCGACAGCCTCGCCGTGCGGCCGTCGCGACTGCGGCGCAAGAAGCCGATGAAGGTCGCAACCGACGGCGAAGTGGCATTGCTCGAGCCGCCGCTCGTCTTCAGTGTCTCGCCCCAGCCGTTGTGGCTGATCAAGCCCGCGGCAACGGGCGATCGCGGCGCGTCATGACGCTGCTGGTGCAGATTTCCGATCCGCACTTCGGCACCGAGCGGACGCCGGTCGTCGACGCCCTCGTGCGCTTCGTGCACGCGCAGGCGCCGGCGGTCGCGATGCTGTCGGGCGACATCACGCAGCGCGCGCGGCGCAAGCAGTTTGACGCCGCGCGCGCCTTCATCGCTCGCCTGCACGTGCCGACGACGCTCGTGATTCCGGGCAACCACGACATTCCGCTCTACAACCTGGCGGCGCGCGTCGCGCAGCCCTATGCCGAGTTCCGGCGCGCCTTTGGCCGCGATATGGAACCGGCCTTCGAGACCGAGGACATGCTGCTGCTGACGCTCAACACGACGCGGCCCTACCTGCACGAGGCGGGGGCCGTCTCGCGCGGTCAGGTCGAGCGCGTCGCGCGCCGGCTCGAGCGTGCGACGGCAGGGCAACTGCGCATCGTCGTCACGCATCAGCCGGTGAGCGTGACGCGCAGCGAAGACCGCGCCGATCTGCTGCACGGCCACGCGCGCGCGGTGCGCCGCTGGGCCGGCGCCGGTGCCGACCTGATCCTCGGCGGGCACATCCACCTGCCCTTCGTGCAGCCGCTGCAAGGCGCCCGGCCGGGTTCGCGGCGCACGGTCTGGGCGGTGCAGGCGGGCACGGCGGTCTCGTCTCGCGTGCGCAGCGACGCCGGCAATTCGGTCAACCTGATCCGCTGCGCGGGGCCTTCCATCCCGCGCCGCTGCAGCGTCGAGCGCTGGGACTACGACACGGCGGCGGATCGCTTCCGGCTCGCCGCGCGCAACGATCTGGAATTTGACGATGCCGCCCGCTGATGCGCCGTTCGTCGCGCTGACACAGGCGCTCGGCGCGCACGCGCTGACCGGCTTCTTCGTGCTGCTGGCGGTCGTGCTGGCGGCGGTCGCGATGGTCGGCCTCTCGCTCGGGCGGCTGTCGCGCCTGCAACGGCGGGCCCGGGCGCACCCGTACGCGACGCTCTTCGTGCGCCTGTTGTTCGGTCTGGCGTTGATCGTCGGCGCGGCGTACGCGTTGGCCGAGATCGCAGAAGCGATCGCACCGGGCGAGGAACTCGCGCGTCTCGACCTGGCGTTCTCCGATGCCGTGATCGCGAACACGCCCGAGAGCGCGCGCCAAGTCTTCGCATGGATTTCGCACCTCGGCGATCCGATCACGCTGGCCGTGCTCGGCGTCGTTGCGGTGCTCGCGTTGCTGGCACGCGGCGAGCGCCTGCTTGGCGTCGCCGTCGCGATCGCGATGGGCGGCAACGCGCTGCTGAACCCGGCGCTCAAGCACGCTTTCGCGCGTCCCCGGCCGCTGCACCATGCCGGGTCGACGCCGTTCGAGGGCTACAGCTTTCCGAGCGGCCATTCGTCGGGTGCGCTCGTCGCCTACGGCATGCTCGCCTACGTGCTGATCCGCATCCTGCCGCGTGGCTGGCATTTGCCGGCGGCGATGTTGTGCGCCGCCACGGCGTTCTCGGTCGGCGCGAGCCGGATCTTCGTCCAGGCGCATTTCGCGACCGACGTCGTCGCCGGCTTTGCCTCCGGCGGCGCCTGGCTCACGATCTGCATCCTGACCGTCGAGTGGATGCATCGCGAGCGTCACGCGAAGCCATAGGATGGGCGGCCTGCCCCAAAGACTCCATGCCGACCCTTCCCACGTTCGACGATGTTGCCGCCGCGGCGCGCCGCCTCGCCGGCCAGGCGCATCGCACGCCGGTGCTGCGCTCGCGCACCGCCGACCAGATGCTCGGCGTCGAGATTTTCTTCAAGTGCGAGAACCTGCAGCGCGCCGGTGCGTTCAAGTTCCGCGGCGCGTTCAACGCGCTGTCGCGCTTCGACGCCGCGCAACGCCGCGCCGGCGTCGTCGCGTTTTCTTCTGGCAACCACGCGCAGGCGATCGCGCTCGCCGGCCGCGTGCTCGGCATCCCGGCGACGATCCTGATGCCCGACGACGCACCGCGCGCGAAGGTCGCGGCGACGCTCGGCTACGGCGCCGAGGTGATCCACTACGACCGCTACCGCGAAGACCGCGAGGCGATCGGCCGCCGCCTCGCGCACGAACGCGGGCTGACGCTCGTTCCGCCCTACGACCACCCCGACGTGATCGCCGGACAGGGCACGGCGACGCTCGAGTTGATCGAGGAGGCCGGTGCGCTCGACGACCTGTTCGTCTGCCTCGGCGGCGGCGGCTTGCTGAGCGGCGCGGCGCTCGCGGCGCGCGCGCTGGCGCCGCACTGCCGCATCCATGGCGTCGAGCCCGAAGCCGGCAACGATGCGCAGCAATCGTTCGCGCGCGGCGAGATCGTGCACATCGAGACGCCGCAGACGATCGCCGACGGCGCCCAGACGCAGCATCTCGGCCGGCTCACCTTCGAGATCATCCGCCGCGATGTCGACGACATCGTCACCACGACCGACGCCCAGCTCGTGCAGGCGATGCGCTTCTTCGCCGAGCGCATGAAGCTCGTCGTCGAGCCGACCGGCTGCCTCGGCTTCGCTGGCGCCTGTCATGCCGGCTTGCCGCTCGCGGGGCGCCGCGTCGGCGTGCTGATCAGCGGCGGCAACGTCGATCTGCAGCGCTTCGCCGCCTTGACCGCGTAGCCCGTGCGTGCCGCGGATTCGAGAGCTGCGTCTAGATCGCGGCCGGGTTTTGGGTGTCGCTCCCTAGGGTTTGTGCGCAAACTGGGTCCATCGGCGGAACACGCAATGCAACACAGGTGCAGCGCGAACCGGGCGAAACCTCAGCAACTCAACCTGGAAACCAGACCATGACCGTTCAGACCCTCAGCAGCGTCACGCTCGAAACGATCGAAAACTATCGCAACGCCGCCATGTTCGCGGTCGACGCGTACCGCGCCGGCAGCCTGCGCCTGATCGGCGCCGTCAACAGCGGCATCGACAACGTCTACAGCCGCACCGGGAAGGTCGCTCCGCAGTTGACGAAGACGGTCGCGCAGTTGCGCGGCGATCTGTCGGACATCATCGTCAAGGGTGTCGACGAGGTGGCATTGCGCAGCGACAAGGTGATCGATGCGTCGTCCGAAGCGGCTGTCGTCGGCGTCACCAAGGTTGCCAAGTTCACCGCCGGCATCGACAACGCGATCGTCGTGGGTGGCCTCGAGACGGCCGCCCGCCTGAGCCTGCCGGGCGCGCAGGTTGCGCGCACCGTGTCGGCCAAGGTCGCCGAAGGCGCCGACAAGCTGGCGCGTGCCGCGAGCGGCAAGGGCGCGGTTCGCAAGGCGGCCGCGAGCGCGAAGAAGGCCGCCGCGACGACCCAGCGCAAATTGGTGCGCAAGGCCAAGACGGTCCAGACCGCGGCCAGCCGCAAGGTTGCCGCGCCGCGCAAGGCGGTGGCTGCGACGAAGGCCAAGGCAGTGCGCGCTACGCGCAAGGTCACGGCCGCCGTCGGCGCCTGATCGACAACTTCCGATCTGCTGCGCTCGCGCGGCGGTCGGCCCCAGGGGCTCGGTCGACACCGAGCCCCTTGTCGTTTGACGGCTCGGCTGACACCGAGCCCGTTGTCCTTTGGCGACGGCGCGGCTCTGGTACAACGGCTGCCATGCAGAAGCCCACCATCGCGCCCTATGGCAGTTGGCATTCGCCACTGTCCGCCGAACTCATCGCGGCCGGAGCGAAGCCGCTCGCCGCGCCGCAGGTCGATGGCGACGCCGTCTGGTGGTGCGAGGGCCGTGCGGCCGAGGGCGGACGCGTCGCCGCGCTGCGGGCGGTTCGGGGCGGCGCGGGCGTCGTCGTCACGCCGGCGCCGCTCAACGTGCGCAGCCGGGTGCACGAGTACGGTGGCGGCGAGATGCTGGCCGACGCCGGCACGCTGTACTTTTCCAACTTCGCCGACAACCTCGTCTATGCGCAGGCGCCGCAGGGCGCGCCGCGCGCGATCACTGCCAGCGGCGCGCAGCGCCACGCGGACTTCGCGCTCGACCGTTCGCGCCGGCGCCTGATCGCGGTGCGCGAGGACCACTCGGTCGCGGTCGAGGCGCGCAACACCCTCGTCGCGCTGCCCTTGACGGGCGAATCGGGCGGCGCCGGCGTCGAGCTTGCCGCAGGCTTTGACTTCTTCGCTGCGCCGCGCCTGTCGCCCGACGGCGCGCAACTCGCCTGGCTCTGCTGGAGCCACCCGCGCATGCCGTGGGAGGGCAGCGAACTCTGGCTTGCCGATTTCGGCCGCGACGGGCTGCTTGCGCGCGCGCGCCGCATCGCCGGAGGGCCGGGCGAGGCGCTCGTGCAGCCGCTGTGGTCGCCACGCGGCGAGCTCTTCGTCGTCTCCGACCGCAGCGGCTGGTGGAACCTCTATCGCGTGCGGGGCGACGCGCTCGAGCCGGTGCTGCCTATGGCCGCCGAGTTCGGCCAGCCACTGTGGGTCTTCGGCCAGGCGATGTACGGCTTCACCGGCGAAGACGAGATCGTCGCCACCTTCATCGAGCAGGGCACGAGCCGCCTTGTGCGCATCGATCTCGCGAGCGGTTCGGCGCAACCGCTGGCGACGCCCTTCACCGACATCGACGAACTTGCCGCGGGTCCGGGCTTCGTCGTCGTACTGGCCGCATCGCCGACCGAGGCGCAGCAACTCGTGCGCATCGACGCCGCGACCGGGGCGCACGAGGTGCTCGCGCGCAGCGTCGATGCATCGCCCGATGCCGGCATGGTCTCGATCGCCGAGGCGATCAGCTACCCGAGCGCGGGCGGGCGCATTGCGCACGCCTTCTTCTACCGGCCGCGCAACGCGGGGTTCGAGGCGCCGGCCGGTACGCTGCCGCCGCTCGTCGTGATGAGCCACGGCGGCCCGACGGGCATGAGCGCAAGCAGCCTGCGACTGTCGATCCAGTACTGGACCAGCCGCGGCATCGCCGTGCTCGACGTCGACTACGGCGGCAGCACCGGCTACGGCAGCGCCTACCGCGACC
>CAZVNC010000132.1:0-6675 GCA_964628305.1 uncultured Ideonella sp. | reverse complement strand
GATTGACCAGCGTCTGCAGCACCTGGTCCTGCGTCTTGATCGTCTGTGCGTTGGCTTGGTACAGGCGCTGCGCGGTGATCATGCTGACGAGTTCGCCGGTCAGGTCGACGTTGCTCTCTTCGAGCGAACTGGCATTGAGCACGCCGAGGTTGCCGTCCGCCGGAACGCCCAGCACCGGCGTGCCGGAGGCGTAGGTGCGTGCCCAGGCGTTGCCGCCGAGCGGCTGCAGCGCCTGCGGGTTGCGAAAGTCGGCGAGTTCGATCTGCCCGGCCGGACGCGACTGGTCGTTCGAGTAGCGCGCCAGCAGCACGCCATCGCTCTCGACCGTCACGCCGGTCAGCTTGCCGGCCGCGAAGCCGTCCTGCGTCAGGCTCGTGACGCCGAACTGCGAGCCGTACTGCGACGCGCCGTTCAGGTTCAGCGCGATGCCGCTGATCGGCACCGTCTCGGCGCCAACCGAATTGATCGTCATCGGGATGTCGATCGAGACCGGGCCCGATGGCGTGATCGGCCGGCCGCCGTCGACCGGAAACTGGATCGTCGTCACCGGCTGCGGCACCGGCGGCGTGCCGCCGTTGTCCAGAATCGAACTGCCGTTCGCCGCGAGGTAGACGTTCCAGCTGTCGGTGCCGGCCTTCTGGAAATAGTAGGTCAGCGCGACATCCTGGCCCTTGGCGTCGTAGATCGTCATCGAGGTCGCGTTGTTGTAGGTCGTCGCGTCGTTGAAATCGATCTGCGGGCCGGAGGGCGGCAGCGTCACCGCGGCGCGGGCGTCGAGGTTGAGTTCGACCGCGACGCGCGAGGTCGGGCTCGGATTGATGCCGGCCGTCGGCAACTGCAGCGGGCCGGCCTGGCCCGGCTGAATGACGCCCTGTGCGTTGGCCGGATAGCCCATCAGCTTTTGCAGCTGGTTGTTGACGATGAAGCCTTCCTTGTCGAGCTTGAACTGGCCGTTGCGGGTGTAGAGCACCTGGTTGTTCGTGTCGCGCACCTGGAAGAAGCCGGCGCCCTTGATCGCCATGTCCAGCGGATTGCCGGTGCTCGTGATGTTGCCCTGCGTGAACTGCTGCGCGATCGCGCTCACGCTGACGCCGATGCCGGCGCCGGTCGCGCCGGCGCCGTTCATCGCCGTCGCGTACAGGTCGGCGAACTCGGCGCGCGACGACTTTGCGCCATAGGTGCTTGCGTTGGCGACGTTGTTGCCGATGACCTCGAGGTTCTTGCTGGTGGCGTTCAGACCGGAGAGACCTTGCTGGAAGCTCATGGGGTGATCCTTGACGGGTTGAAGGACGAAGTTCGGGAATGCGCGATCAGTTGAAGGACTTCACGTCGGCGTAGGCGACGCTGCCGCTGCGCCCGAGTTCCAGCATCAGCGAATCGCCGCCCATGCTCACCGCGACGACACGGTCGCGCATCAACGGCGTGACGCCGACCGCGGTTGCACCGCTCTTGGCGACGACGCGAAACGACAAGCCGCTCGTCTCGTCGGCAGTGCCGGACGGCCACGCGAAGCTGTGCAGTCCGCTCGATTGCGCGCCGAGGTTGATGGTGTCGGCGACCTGGCCGTTCGCGGCGAGGATCTCGACCTTCACGCTGTCGGCCGGGCCGGCCAGCTCGAAGCCGCCCTGGCCGAAGCCATCGGAGAATGCGAGCAGCTTGCCGGGGACGATGACGTCGTGGCCGACGAGGCTCGCCCCCTGCAGCGCCTGCATCTGCACGAACTGGTTGGACAGGCCCTGCACCGTCGCGTTGAGCTTCTCGATGCCGCTCACGGTGTTGATCTGCGCCATCTGGCTCGTCACCTGCGCGTTGTCCATCGGCGAGAGCGGGTCCTGGTTCTGCATCTGCGCGACGAGCAGCTTCAGAAAGCGGTCCGCGCTCGCGGCGTCGGACGCGCTGATCATTGAGGCCGGATCGGCACTCTGAGTCTGACTGACGGAGGAGACGGACATGGGTGGCTTTCAGCGCCTGCGGCGCGGGTTTCAGGACTGGCCCATCTGCAGCGTCTTTTGCAGCAGCGTCTTGGCCGTGTTCATCACTTCGACGTTGTTCTGGTACGAGCGCGAGGCCGAGATCATGTTGACCATCTCCTCCACCGGATTGACGTTGGTGTAGGTCACGTAGCCGTCGGCGTCGGCCTGCGGGTGCTTCGGGTCGTGTACGCGCCGTCCCGGCGTCGCGTCTTCGGTGACCTGCGTCACCTCGACGCCGGCCGCACTCTCGGCCTCGCCTGCGGCGCCCATCAGCACGGTCTGGAACACGACCTGGCGCGCCTTGTAGGCCTGGCCGTCGGGGCCGGCGACGGTGTCGGCGTTCGCGAGGTTGCTGGCGACGACGTTCAGCCGCTGTGCCTGCGCGCTGACCGCGCTGCCCGAGACGTTGAAGATCGAGAACATCGACATGGGGTCTGCTCCTTGCGCCGCGGCTTACTGGCCGGTGATCGCGCTCGTCAGCGTGCGCACCTGGCCGTTGATGAAACGCAGCGTCGCTTCGTAGCGCAGCGCGTTGTCGGCAAAGCTCGCCCGCTCGCGGTCCATGTCGACCGTGTTGCGGTCCAGGTTCGTCTGGCTCTGCGTTGCATAGACCAGATCGACACCGGCGCCGGAGGGCATCGCGCCGCCGACGTGGCCGGGCTGGGTTGCCGCCAGCACACGCGCCGATGGCAGCGCGCCGCTGGCGCGTTGCAGCGCCTGCGCGAAGTTCATGTCGCGCGCCACGTAGCCCGGCGTATCGGCGTTCGCGATGTTGCTCGCGAGCAGTTGCTGGCGCTGCGAACGCAACGTCAGCGCCTGGGCCTGGAAGTCGAGCGAATCGGTGATGCGGTTGGGCATGCTGCCTGTCCTTGCGATGCGGGCCCTGGAAAGGATCCGCGTCGGGGCATTGTTCGCCGCCGCCGTGGCGCACAGTGGCGTGAACAACAACGGCAATCCCTGCCAATTCGCACCCTTGCCGGCACGCCGCGCGGCCTACAGTGGCGCCGTGGCCTCATCCCGCTTTCCCTCCCTCGACCGCAGCCGGCGCCCGCGCGACCGGTTGCGCCTCGCGCTCGCCTGGCTCGTTCTCTCGCTCGCGGTGTTCGGCTTGCTCGCTGCGGCGGGGACGGCGCGCGGCGCCGAGCCGAGTGCCGCGCTGGAGGCCGGCGCGACGATCGCTCAACAGGCAAGGCAGTTCGTCGCCGCGAGTGGCGGCCTGCCCGGCAAGCGACTGGAGGTCGAGGTCGGTGCGCTCGACCCACGCTTGAAGCTCGCGCCTTGCGACCGGATCGAGCCGTATCTGCCGAGCGGCGTGCGCCTGTGGGGGCGCACCCGCATCGGACTGCGTTGCACGCAGGGTGCGACGCCGTGGAACGTGTACCTCCCGCTCACCGTGAAGGTGTTCGGCCCGGCTGTCACGAGCGCTGCCGCGCTGCCGGCGGGTGCGGTGCTGACCGCGGCCGACCTGCGAACGGCCGAGGTCGACCTCGCCGCGCGCGGCACCGCGATCGTCGACCCGGACGCCGCGATCGGCCGCACGCTCGCGCGTCCGCTTGCACCCGGCCAGAGCCTGCGCGCTGCCGACCTGCGCAAGCGCCAGTGGTTCGCAGCCGGCGAAACGGTGCAGATCACCGCCATCGGCCCGGGCTTTCGCGTCAGCGGTGAAGGCCAGGCGCTCGGCCCCGGCTACGAAGGCCAGAGCGCCCGGGTGCGAACCGAAAGCGGACGCGTCGTCGTCGGCCAGCCGGTCGCCGAGCGGCGCATCGAAATCGCTTTGTAACGGTCGCCTCGCACGGCGCGAAATCGCGCCACCGGGGCTAAAGTCGCGGTCATCGCGTCCGATACAGCTTGCATGTCGGCAGCGCACGAACAGCATCGAGTCCGAAGGCGGCAGCGCCGTCCGCAGGGCATCGGCGCGGCGTGGGCCATACGAAGGAGCAAGCCATGAAAATAATCCATCCGGTGCCGGTCGGCATCAAGGAGCAGGCGCCGACGGCGCCCGCGACCCGTGCGCCGGCCGAGGGCGCTGCGAAGGCGGCGCCGGGGCTCGTCGCGTCGCCTGGCGCCGAGGTCGAACTCTCGCCCACCGCGGCGAGCCTGCGTGCGAACGCCGCGCCGGCCGAATTCGACGCCGCCAAGGTCGATCGCATCGCGCAAAGCATCGCCGACGGAAGCTTCAAGGTGAACGCGCAGGCGATCGCCGACAAGCTGATCGCCAACGCGCAGGAGTTGCTGGGCAAGGTCCAACGCTGAGAGCGGGCACGGCATGTCCGCTTCCAATCCCCCCGCGCCGGCGACGCCGCCGGAGCCCGAACTCGAAGCGACGCTCGCCGCCGTCGAGGCGCGCCTGACCGCGCTCGGCGTCGCACTGCTCGAAAGCAACGCGCCGGAGATCGACACCCAGGCGAGCGAACTGCACCGCGCGCTGGCGCGTGCGGTCGAACACTTCTCGCATGCGGCGCGCAACGGCGCGCTGCCTGCACCGCTGCGCGAGCGCCTGATGCGCGCCGGCAGCCAGGTCGCCGCGCAGCGCGAATCCTTTGCCCGCGCCACGGCGGCGCTCGACCGCGCGATCGACGTGCTGTTCCCGAGCGAGACGCCGGTGCTCTATTCGGCCCACGGCGCCGCCGAGCGCGGCCGCCGCGGCGGTTCGATCCAGGCCTGATTCGCCGCTGCCGGCGCGCGCCAAGCGCCGAATCCCAGCGCTGCGCCCGCCCTGCCCGCTGCCGTCAATCCGCCTTCGGCTGGCCCTTGGACGCCGCGGCGCCGGCCTTGCGCGGTGGCTTCATGAAATCGAGCGCGAGCTCGAAGGCGGCGTTCCCGAACGCGAGCAACTGCGCGAACTCGGCGTCCGTCAACATCCGCGCCCGATCGTGGGCCCGGTAGATGTTCGCGAACTCGCGCTCGCGAGCGCCCTGCACGACCAGCTTGCCGATGCCGAGCGCCTCCAGCGCCTTCCAGATCTCGGGGTTGTAGGCGCGCGTGAACTGCATGATGAAGGTCACCGGGTCCTTGCGCCCGAGGACAGACGCCGCGCGCAGGATCAGCTCGAACGGCATCGCCATCTTGCCGCTTTCGATCAGTTCGAGGTCGGTCGCGTCCGACAGCCCGATCGCCCGCCCGAGATCGTGCACCGTGAGGCCGGCCGTCTTTCGCAGATCGTGCAGCAGCGAGCCGGCCTTCTCGACCGCCACCTTGTGATGCGGCTTCTTCAGGCGCGACTTGGCGAGCGTGACGCCGATGTCGGTCGCCGTGCCGGCCATGCCGAGCACCGATTCGGTCATCGACTGCAACTGCCGCGCCAGCGCCTTCAGCGCGTTGGGCGCGATCGCCGCGGCGGGCGACAGTTCGAGCGGCGCAGGCAGCGCCGGCTTCGACTCACGATCGGCGCTTCTTCGGGCCCGCTTCGCGGGGGCGGACTTCGTGCTCGTTTTCGCTGCAGGGCTGCGGGCCATCGAATCCTCCGGCGTTGGCGTGGCCGCAAGTATTGCCTGAAACGGCGCGCGCGCAAGCTGCGGCCTGCGCATGCGGCGCCGCAGGGTCGTCAGCGCACGGCGGTCAGGGCCCCGGGGTCGCGGATGACGAACGGTGCCAGATAGAGCCAGAGGCAGCGGCCGTTGGCGCCCTCGAGGACGTGCTGCGGCTGCAACCCGACAGCCTCGAACTCGAGGCTCGCGAGCCAGGCGCCGCGGCGCAACTCGGCTGTCGCCTTGGCGACCGTGCGCGCCATGCTTTCCGGGCGCTGGAAGAGGTAGACGAGGTCGTAGCCAGACCAGTCGACGGCCCAGATGTCGGCGCGCGACACACGAGCATCGCGGCAGCGCAAGGCGCAGACGAAGCGCAGCGGCCAGCTCCATTCGATGCCGCTGAGCGAGGCTTGCGGATAGGCGCGCCGCAGCTCGCGCAGGCCGTCGCCGACACCGCAGCCGAGATCGGCGATCCGCGCGTCCGGCGCGAGCGGCGCGGCGCGCGCCAGACCCTCGAGCGCCCCGGCCGGGGTCGGAAAGAGCGGCGCGTCGCGCCAGCTTCGCAGCGGATAGACGAGAGCGAGCAGCACCGCCGGCAGCAGCCAGACCCAGGCTGCAAGCGAGCCGGCCAGCGTCGCACCGAGCAGCGAGACTGGATAGCCTGCAAAGACGATCAGCCGCCGCCAGCGCGTTGCGGCGAACATCGACAGCGCCGCGCCGACGCCACACGCCGCGCCGATCGCCAGCCAGACCGAAACGCCGAGCGCGAGCATGCCCGCATGCGCGCTCCAGGCGATGCCCCATGCAAGCACCGCCGGAAGCGGCCAGCCGCGCGACAGCAACAAGAAGCCGGGCTGCGCCGAGGGGACCACGGCGGACCGCGCCGCTTCGGATTCACGCGGCGCACGACGCGTCCGCGACGCGGTGGCCGGCGCCGCGCGCGCGGTCGCCACCCTCAGAACTGGAACGCGAGCCGCAGGCCGCCCCAGTGCCGGCCGTCGACGGCGATCGGCGCCGCAGCTTCCTTCATCAGCACGAACTGGCCGTTGCCCATGTCGCGCCGGTACGTCTGCAGCAGGAAAGGCCGCCGGTTGCGGGCCGACGCGAGGCCGGTGCGATCGTTGAAGATGCGTCGGTAGCGGCTGTTCGCGGTGTTCCACGCCAGCTCGCCCGGCCGCTGCGGCTGGCAGTACTTGCGGTTGTGGGTGGCGATGTAGCCATTGCGGTCGGCAGCG
>CAZVNC010000131.1:0-6688 GCA_964628305.1 uncultured Ideonella sp. | reverse complement strand
GCATGTCGCTCGGGCAGGACGTGCGCCGCATCGCGCCGCTCGCCTGGCCGGTGTTCGTCGGCCAGGTCGCGGTGGTCTCGTTCGCGACCGTCGACACGGTGCTCGTCGCACGCTACAGCGCGCTCGATCTGGCGGCGCTCGCGGTCGGCTCCGCCGCCTACATGAGCATCTTCGTCGGCCTGATGGGCGTCGTGCTCGCCATCGGGCCGATCGCCGGCCAACTGTTCGGTGCCGGCCGGCGGGCGCAAGCCGGCGAGCAACTGCACCAGGCGATCTGGCTCGCGCTCGGCCTGAGCGTGATCGGCGGCGCGCTGCTGCTGTGGCCGCAGCCGTTTCTGGCGCTTTCGCGCGCCGAGCCGGCGGTCGCCGAACGGGTGCGCGGCTATCTTGCGGCACTCGCCTTCGCATTGCCCGCGGCCTTGGTGTTCACCGCGTTTCGCGGCTTCACGGTCGCCGTGTCGCGCCCGCTGACCGTCATGCTGCTGCAGCTCGGCGCACTCGCGCTGAAGGTGCCACTGAGCATCGCGCTGATCAACGGCTTCGCGCTGCCGGCAGCACTGGGCGAGTGGCGCCTGCCGGCGCAGGGCGTCACCGGCTGCGGCGTTGCGACCGCCATCGCAATGTGGGCGCAGTGCGTGGCGGCCGTCGTGCTGCTGCGGCGCGATGCGTTCTACGCAACGTTCGGCCTGCACCGCGCCGGACTCTCGCGCCCGCACGCCGCCGCGCAGCGCGCGCTGCTCAGGCTCGGCGTGCCGATGGGGCTGTCGATCGGCGTCGAGATCACCGCCTTCACCTTCATGTCGTTCTTCATCTCGCGCCTGGGCGCGCTCGCCGTCGCCGGGCACCAGATCGCAATCAACCTCGTCTCGATGATGTTCATGATGCCACTCGCGATCGGCATGGCCGCGGGCACGCTTGCCGCGCAGCGCCTGGGCGCGAACGACGGCCGCGATGCGCGGCGCATCGGCTGGCACGGCATGCAGCTCGGCCTCGCGATCGCCGCGTTGATGGGCGGCGGTGCCTACCTCGCGCGCGAGGCGCTGCTCGGCATCTACACCGCGGACGCCGCGATCATCGCCGCCGCGCTGCCGCTGCTCGCCTGGGTGATGCTCTTTCACGTCGGCGACGCCGCGCAGGCGATCGCCGCGTTCATCCTGCGCGCGTACCGCATCGCGACACTGCCGATGCTGATCTACGTCGCGGCGCTCTGGGGCGTCGGCATGGGCGGCGGCTATCTGCTCGCGTTCGACGGCAGCGGACGCGTGCCGCCGGCGCTGCAGGGCGCTCCCGGCTACTGGGCGGCGTTCACGCTCGGCATCGCGATCGCGGCGCTGTCGCTGTGCGCCCTGCTTGCCTGGGTGTTTCGCGCGCGGCGGCGCGAGGAGCGCGCCGAGCACGCTGCAGCTTCGCTCACGCCCGGGGCGTGCGTTTCGCCATGAGGCACAGGTGCACCGTGCCGCAAGCGCATGTCTAGAGCGGATTCAGAGGCAGCGATGAAGCTTGATGGCGGCGCCCCTGCGTAGCGTGAATGTCTGCGCGGTTGCCCCCTCAGGCACGATGGTGAGCGTCATCACGTCGCCCGCGACCTCGCCAACGTAGCTTGCACCGGACGGCGCGGCGCGCTGGTCGGCGCGCTGCGGCCCGCCCTTGCGCTGCTCGTAGCTGCCCGCAGCGGCAAAGCGCCCGGCGGCCGTCAGCGTGATCGGCCCGGCAATGGTGCCATCCGCACAGTCACCCTGAATCGCAGCACCCTTGGCGTCGACGACGATCCGCAGTTGATCGCCACCCCAGGTGCCCTCCAGTGGCCCTGCGCCGATCGCAGCGACGGACATGACCCATCCCCCCAGCAGCGCCGCTCCCGACTTCATCCAGTTCATGCGCGGGACTCCTCACCCCAGAACCGCCCTACCCGCAAACACGAACAAGGGCAGGCCGAGGATACCCTCGCCCGCCCTCGTTGGGATGAACTTGCGGCGCGCAGCCTAGGCGGACAGGGCTGTCTTGCGTTGACGGCGGGCCGCCATCGCGCCGACGACACCCAAGCCCAGCACCATCATCGCCCAGGTTCCCGGCTCGGGAACCGGCGCCGTCATGACGGCGATCCACGTGCCCCAACGCGAACCGCCGGTGCCGCCCGGATGGCCGAACTCGGGCAGGTTGTACTCGCGTGCGAACTGGCCGATCATATAAAAGTTGTGCTCGTTTTCGGGATCCACCGAAACCTGGCTGTAGTCACCCCAACGCTGACGGCCGGCGGCCGGCTGGCCGTAGAGGCTGCCGTTGTGGTAATCGTCGGTCAGACTCACCTTGAACAAGGTTTCGTCGCTAGAGGCAACCAGCTTGCCTGCAGCGGTGGTCTCGAACGTGCGCCCCATGAAGCTGACGTTGCCGTCCATGTAGCCGTCGCCGTTCAGGTCCGTCGTCTGATTGCCCGAACGGTTGTAGCCGATGGCGACCTGACCGTACTTGTTGACCGCGATCGAGCCCTGGTAGTAGTCGAAACTGCCGTCACCCAGGTTGCCCTGGTCCAGGACGGCAAAGGTATCGGCGTCGATCACGGTGTAGCGAACGCGAGCAAAGTCCAGCCCGTCGGCCGTGTCGTCGACCGTATTGACCATGTAGATGCGGCCACCGACTTCGTATGCGCTGCTGCTGATGCGCTCGTCCAGCGTATCGATGACACGCTGGTTTGCGGGCACCGTCACCGCCGGCTGCCGCCCTGGCTGCGGCGAGGTGTAGCCGGCCATGCCAAGCGCCGTCGACGCTGTCGTCGCCGCTCCCAGCGCGGAGTTGGGATCGAGACCATTCACCTTGTAGGCCACATTGTTGTAGTTAAAGAGCGAAGCCGCGACGATCTTGCCCGTGCTGCCGGCCGAGTTGCTGTTGACACCCTGGATCGCGAATCCGTTGTCGGCGCCTCCCGGATACGGCGTCACGAACTGCTTCATGTTCGCCACTGTCGGCGCGCCGGCGCCGAACAGGCTGTTGAGCGGTATGGCGTTCAGCGTGGTGCCGCGAAAGCTCACGGAGCCACCGGGCGAAGCGGGAGCGAAGTTGTTGGTCCCGATATAGACCGCGTTGCGATCGAGCGCCAGCGTCGGGTAGTCGGCCACGGCGCCACCGAAGCCCATCCCGCCATAGCCCTCGAACTTGACCGACTTCCAGGTACCGAGCGCGTTGTCGGTGTCCGAGACGGCGATCTGCAGGTCCTTCACGTCGCTGCCGAACGACGCCACGATCCAGCGCTTGGCGCTGGCGTTGTACATGACGCGCGAGTCGCCATTGGCTCCAGTCTGTCCGGCAGCGGCCCAGAACGCAACGTCGGACACCAGAGACTGCCGCGCCCCGGTGTACTTGTCGAACACGGCATAGGCGCCGTTGCTCGTTTCGACGTACTGACTCATGCCGACCGCCCCCATCGTGTCGGGCGGAATGAAATTGCGGCCGAAGGCCGCGCCGTCGTACTGCGTCACGCCTTCGAATCCGAACGAGTAGGCGCTCCCGGGGTTGCGGTAGACGGGTTGCGCGCCGTTCGTGTCGAGCGACACGTCGCCGGGAATCTGGATCATCTTCGGCTTCTTGAACTCCCAGTACGGCTTCATTGTTTGCGCCTGGGCCGCCGCCGAGGCGCATAAGGCCGCGCCAGCGAGGACACTCAGCGCCCACACGGGGCGCCTGAACTTCAACTCTGCCCGCATCGTTCTCATCGCTTTGTCTCCTGAAAAGTGGTGCATTCGACCCATCGACGGACGATCGACACAATCGCCTCGTTCGGCGAACCGGCAGCACTCATTGACTCACTCTCTGACAGCGCCGCAAAGCGTCCGCGGAGGCGAATTTAGCGCTTCCAGAAGTGAAAAGTTCACGCCTACCACCTTGATCCGGGGAGCGGACTTACCCTGAGCTTCGGGCAGATGGGCGCGGGCCGTCCGACCGGCTTTCGATCGTCGGGCGCGCGTCTTCCGTACGACCAGCGCAGCGCTCGCTGCTGCGTCGACCACGAGCGCGGTGCGCCCCGCTACCGCAGACTGAAGCGCACCCCGGCCGGGCGCAGTGCGTCGACCGCCTCGAGGCCGAGGCCGCTCGCGGGCGTGACGATGCCGACGTGCGGCGTGCGTCCAAGCGTGCCGTTCGCCAGCCCGCCCGCCATCGCAACGACCATCTCCGGCGTCGAGCGGTAGCCCGGATGCCCTTCGGCCGTCACCCGGCCGTGCACGCGCTGGCCGTCGGCGGCGGTGGCGAAGACGCTGAACTCGTAGCCCATCGCGTCGAGCGCCGCTTCGCTCGGGCCCTCGCCCGGCTGCGGCGCGAAACGCTCGATCAGTCTGGCGATCGCCCGGCGCTGGAACTGCAGCGGGCCGGTGAGCGTCGCGCCGAGCGCGGCGAGCGGCGCGGTCAGCGTCGCCGCGGCGGCGAACTGCAGCGGCAGCGCCGCTGCCGCCGGCATGAAGCGCGGCGCGGCGACGAGTGCGGCCATGTTCGAGCCTTCGCGGTAGCGGAAGTCGGGCGTAAAGAGCGTCTCGTCGTCGATCAGCGCCCAGCTGCGCAGCACCATCGGCGGATTGACGAACGGCGCCGGAAGGCTGGTCGCGATGACGGCGCCGGCGTCGGCGTCGAAGCGCGGCGTCCACTCGATCGCGTTGCGCCGTGCGACGGCGGGCGCATCGGCGCGCGCCGCCGGCAGCAGGCAGGCCATGTTGCGAATGCTGTCGCTGTGGTCGTGTTCGAGCAGCATGCGCATCGTCGCCAGCGTGCCGCCGCTGGCGGCATCGGCGAGCCGCGTGATGCGCTTGCCGGTGAAGCGGACGATGAGCTTGACTTCGCGGCACGCCTGGCCGTGGCGCTGGCGCAGCGCGTCGGCGATCCAGAGCGTCGCGATGTCGAACGGCAGCACTTCGTAGCCGCAACTCGGGATGATGCGGACCTCGGCTTTCGCCGCCGCGTCGTGATGGCGCTCGATCATCTGGCGCACCCAGAACGTCTCGCCGCTCAGGTCGAGGCAGTGGGTGCCGTGCGCGATGCAGGCCTCGATCACCGCCTCGCCGGTCAGTGCGTAGGGGCCGGCGAGGTTGAGCAGCACCTTCGTCTGCGACGCGAGCGTCGCAAGCGATGCGGCGTCGGTCGTGTCGGCGAGCAGCATGCCGGGCTTGCGAACGCCGCGCCGCGCGCTCTCGCCGATCAGCGCCTGCATCGCGGCGACGTTGCGCCCCGCCACCGCCCAGCGCACGTCCTTGCCCTGGCGCCGCATCGCGCGCACCGCCTGGCGGCCGGTGTAGCCGGTCGCACCGAGGATCACCACGTCGTACGTTCGCTCGGTCGTCATCGATGCAGAGCATAACCCCGCATCCCAGGCGCAAACGCGTTCAGGCGAGCGGCAGCAACAGCTCGAAACAGCTTCCGCCGCCGTCGCGCGCTTCGCAGCCGATGCTGCCGCCATGACGCTCGGCGATCTGCTTGACGAGGCTCAGACCGAGGCCGACGCCGCCGGCAAGTTCGGCGTGCCCCGGCAGGCGATAGAACGGCTCGAAGATGCGCTCGCGCGACTCCTCGGGAACGCCCGGCCCGCGGTCGCAGACACGCAGCACGGCGTACCCGCCCTGCGCCTGCACGCGCAGCGCGATCTCGCCGCCGCCATAGCGGCGCGCGTTCTCGAGCAGGTTGCGCAGCGCGCGGCGCAGCAGTCGTTCATCGCCATCGACGGTGACCGCGGCGCCATCCACGTCGGCCTCGAAGCGCGCCGCCTCCTCGACCGCGAGGGCGAGCAGTTCGACGCGCTCGCGCCGCTCGAGCGTCTGCGACGCGTCGAGCCGGCTCGCGAGCAGCACCTCTTCGACCAGCGCGTCGAGCTCCGCGATGTTGGTGTCGATCTCGCGGCGCAGCGTCTCGCGCCGGGCAGGCGGCGCATCGTCGAGCATCGCGAGCGCCATCTTCATGCGCGCCAGCGGCGAGCGCAGTTCATGGCTGGCGTTGGCGAGCACGAGCGCCTCGATGCGCGCCGCGGCGCGGTTGAAGCTCGCGCCGACGGCGGCGACTTCGTCGTTGCCGTCCTCGGCGACGCGGCGGTCGAGCGCGCCGGCGCCGAACGCCTCGACCCCGCGCTCGAGCGACTCGAGGCGGCGCGTCAGCCGGCGCACGACCGGATAGGCGCCGATCGAGATCGCGGCAAACAGCAGCGCGAGCGTCATCACGATCCCGGCGCCGGGGAACGCGAGCCAGCCGAACGCGCTGGGTGGCGCGAACGGCGGCGGGCCGAAGGCGCCGGACGGGCGCATCGGATGGCGCGGGCCGGGCCGCAGCACACGCAGCGTGCGCCCGTCGGCGAGCGGCAGCGACGCAATGCGCGGGCCGGGGCGGCGGCCTTCCTGCGCGTCGGCCTCGCGCCGGTCGAATCGCTCGGACGCGGCGATGCGCTGGCCGTCGGCGCCGTCGAGCGCGAGCGGCACGCGCATGTGCTGCGACAAGGCCTCGAGCGCGGCGCGCTGGTCGTCCTGGCTCGCGCCCGCCGCCGGCAGGTGGATCTGCGCGTACTCAGCCCATTCGGCGACCCGCTCGGCCCACAGCAGTTGCCCTTCGGCGCGCGCGCTGTCGATGTTGCGCTGGAACAGGAAGCCGGAGACGAGCGCGAACACGAGCAGCACGGCGACCACCGTGAGGTAGATGCGCAGATACAGCGTGCGCATATTTCACG
>CAZVNC010000130.1:0-6697 GCA_964628305.1 uncultured Ideonella sp. | reverse complement strand
AGGCTTGTGCGCGCGAGATCGAGCAGCTTGCGGCTGGGTTGGCTGATTGCGACGGTTTGCATCTGGTGGTCGGGCATCCGCACCAGTTCGGCGCGCGGGGCGATCTTAGGACGCCGTCGTACGCCGTGCCGCAGCGCTTCAACGCGGCCTCGGTGCTCGCAGGGGGGCGGGTCGTTACGACCTACTGCAAGCGCGAATTGCCGAACTATCAGGTGTTCGACGAGCGGCGCTACTTCGCGTCGGGCCGGGACGCCGGGCAATCCGCGGTCGTGTTCGAGGTCGGCGGCTGGCGCTTCGGTCTCGCAATCTGCGAAGACGCGTGGTTCGACGAGCCGGCGCGCAGCGCGAAGGCGGCAGGCGCCGAGGTGCTGTGCGTCATCAACGCGTCGCCATTTCATCTTGCCAAGATCGCCGAGCGCGAGGAGCGCATGGCGCAGCGTGCGCGCGCGGTGGGCATGCCCTTGCTCTACTGCCATCTCGTCGGCGGGCAGGACGAGGTGGTGTTCGACGGTGCGTCTTTCGTGCTCGACGCCAACGGCCGCGTCGCGGCGCGGGCGCCGATGTTCGACGAGTCGCTGTGCCTGGTCGAACTCGAGCCCGACGGCGCCGTCGCGGGCGCTGTGGCCGAGGTGCCGGGCATCGAGCAGCAGGCCTGGTCGGCGCTCGTCACCGGCGTGCGCGACTACATCGGCAAGAACGGCTTTCCGGGCGTCATCATCGGCCTGTCGGGCGGCATCGATTCGGCCCTCGTGCTCGCGATCGCGGTCGACGCGCTCGGCGCCGACAAGGTGCGCTGCGTGATGATGCCTTCGCCCTACACGGCCGACATCTCGTGGCTCGACGCGCGCGACATGGCAGGCCGGCTCGGCGTGCGCTACGACGAGATCCCGATCGTGCCGATGTTCGATGCGTTTCGCGCCAGCCTGGCGGCGGAGTTCGCTGGCCTTGCCGAGGACGCGACCGAGGAGAACATCCAGGCGCGCATCCGCGGCACGCTGCTGATGGCGTTGTCGAACAAGTTCGGCGCGATCGTGCTGACGACCGGCAACAAGAGCGAGATGGCAACCGGCTACTGCACGCTCTACGGCGACATGGCGGGTGGCTTTGCGGTCATCAAGGACGTCACGAAGACGCTCGTCTACCGCCTCGCACGCTGGCGAAACTCGCAAGCGCGCGCGCAGGGCCGCGAGGTGATCCCCGAGCGCATCATCACGCGCGCACCATCGGCCGAACTGCGCCCCGATCAGACCGACCAGGACAGCCTGCCGCCCTACGAGGTGCTCGACGACATCCTGCGCCGCTACATGGAGGAAGACCAGAGCAGCGCGGAGATCGTCGCCGCCGGTTTCGCGCCCGAGGTCGTCGAGCACGTGACGCGTCTGATCAAGGTCAACGAGTACAAGCGGCGCCAGTCGCCGGTCGGCATCCGCATCACGCACCGCTCGTTCGGCAAGGATTGGCGCTACCCGATCACGTCGAAATATCGAGCCTGACGCGCCGCCTGCGGACGACCGGATTCCCGGCCGCGGACGGGCATACGCTAAGCTTCGCCATCGACATTCGCCGGAGCGCTACATGAAACAGATCACCGCCATTGTCAAACCATTCAAGCTCGAGGAGGTCCGCGAAGGGCTCGCCACGGTCGGCGTGACCGGGCTCACGGTGACCGAGGTGAAGGGCTTTGGCCGTCAGAAGGGGCACACCGAGCTGTACCGCGGCGCCGAGTACGTGGTCGACTTCCTGCCGAAGGTGAAGATCGAAGTCGTCGTCAAGGACGACGATGTCGAGCGCTGCATCGAAGCGATCGTGAAGGCGGCGAAGACGGGCAAGATCGGCGACGGCAAGATCTTCGTCAGCGCGGTCGAAGAGGTCGTGCGCATCCGCACCGGCGAGACGAACGAGGATGCGGTCTGAGATCGGCGATGGCCGGTCCCGGCTTGCTCCTCGAACGCTCCCTGCCGGCTCAGATTTCGCGATAGTCCGCGCCGCTCGTCGAGTGGCGCGCGACAAGCGCGAGCCGATCCAGCAGCGCGACCGGTTCGGTGCCGACCCGCAGCAGTTCGCGCTGTGCCTGCGTCAGGAAGCCGCGCGCCACTGCGTGCGCCAGGAAACTCAGCAATCCGTCGTAGTAGCCCGCGGTGTTGAGCACGCCGACCGGTTTGGCGTGGTAGCCGAGTTGCAGCCAGGTCCAGGCCTCGAACAGCTCTTCGAAGGTGCCGATGCCGCCCGCCAGCGCGATGAAGGCATTGCTGTGTTCAGCCATCAGCCGCTTGCGTTCGTGCATGGTGTCGACCACGATCAGTTCGTCGAGGCTGCGGTGGCCCTGCTCGCGTGTCATCAGCGCGTGCGGAATCACGCCGATCACGGTGGCGCCGGCGGCGAGCGCCGCGTCCGCCACCGCGCCCATCAACCCGACGCGGCCGCCGCCGTAGACGAGGCGCCAGCCGCGCTCACCAATCGCGCGGCCGACGGCGCGCGCCGCCTCGACGAACGCCAGATCATCGCCGCTGCGCGAGCCGCAGTAGACGCAGATCGACAACTTTGCGCCCGGCGCGCTGGCTTGTGCTTCAGCCATGCGTCGATGCGGCCTGCGCGCTGCGTACATCGACGAGCCGCGTGCCGCACACGACGTCGTGCCAGAACTGCCGGCCAGGGAGCATGCGCGCCAGCGCGGCGTAGATCAGCACCCCTGCGGTGAGCGTCGCGAGGTCGGGCGCGAGGCTGCTTGCACCTTGCAGCCAGAGCCACAGCAGCGCGGGGGCGAACCACAGCCAGCAAAGCAGATATCGCAGCCAGGCACGCGGCATCGAAAGCGGCGCGCCGTCGGCACGCACCAGCCGGATGCGCCAGGTCTTCATCGCGAGCGTCTGCCCGCCGCGCGTCCAGAACCAGCTGAAATACGAGCCGAGGACGACGAACAGGAAAGCCTGCAGGCCATGGCGGCCGACCATCGCATTGCGCTGTTCGGTGAGGGTGGCGTACAGCAGGCCGGCCGCCATCAGCACGCCGAACAGCAGCACCCCTTCATAGACGAAACAGCTCATGCGGCGGGCGAGGCTCGCCGTCGGCAGCGGGTCGTCGGCTTTCGTCGCGTGGGTAGCCGAGACTGCGGCACTCACGGCCGTGTTGCGGGTGTCGAAGCTGCTGTCGTCCGCGCACGCGAACTTTGCGGGCCCGTTTGCGGCAGCAGCGTCGAGCGATCGACCACATCGGGCGATACCGCGATCTTTGCGTTGCCTGTCGCCGGTTGAGCCTGTGAAGTCTGTTGCTTCGTGATCAGGACCGTCGTCGCACCCGGCGCAGCCTGGACGACGGTCGGCGTGGCGGGCTTCGCAGGCTTGGCGGTCGGTGCAGACGCCGCTGCGCTTGCCGTGTCCGCTTTTGCGGCGCGCGGCGCGTTGCGCCTCGCCGAGACGCTGTGGGCGGTGGCTTCCACTGACTTCCCCGTGGTGCGCGGCGCGTTGGCGCCACGCGCTGCGAGTGCCTTTCGCTCGTCGGGGCTGAGCGCTTGATAGGCCTCCCAGTCTGCCTGCCGTGAACTCGCCGGGACCTTCTTCGCCTCGAGGTACTGGAGCCGGACCTTGCCGCGCTCCTGCGGGGTCAACTTGGCCCACTCCGTCATGCGGTTCTGCAGACGCTCCTGATCGGTTGCGGACATTTCGGGGTAGCGCTCGGCGATGCGGCGCCACTTGCGTTTGCCCAGCTCGTCGATCGAGGCCCAATCATTCTGCAAGGGTCTCAGGGCGATCTGTTCCGAAGGTTCGAGTTCCGACCACGTCGGCCCGGCGCCCGGCTTGGGCGTGGTCGATGGCCTGCTGACGGCCGACCCTGCCGCGGGCGCCGGCTTGGGCTGAGCGTAAGCATTGAACGCAAGCAGAACGGCGAGGCAGGGCAGACAGACGAACAGCAGCGTCCCGTTTGGGTGAGCGGCGCGCCGCGGCATCGAGCGCACGCCGTCAGTCACCCTGGTGCTTGAGGAATTCGACGAACCCAGGGTCGCTGTACGCGGAAGGCGGCAGTTCATCGAGCAGCAGGTCGGTGTCGACCTCGACCGCCGCGGCGATCTGGCGCTGGGTGTTCTCGGACTGGATCAGCATCAAGCCGGCGACCAGCGCCAGCAGCGGCAGCAGCGAGAGCATCCCGATCCACCAGCGCGACGCTTCACGAGGTGCGCCGCCGAGCGCAAGCGTGCCGGCGCCGGTCGGGAAGACGGCCGCGCTGGGCTGGGTCGGCGCACGCATCGCGCGTACCGCGCGCGCGTGATCGAGCGCCCGCAGGCGTGCAAAGCGCAGCCGCTCGCTGATGTCGGGTGCCAGGCGATCGGACTGGCTGGTCAGACGCGCAGCAATGCGCATCGCGTAGCGCGACTGCAGGGCTTCGGTGTTGAGGACGCGGTCTGACATGGCTGATTGCGGATTGGATCGTAACGGTTACGGCACGACTCCCTTGGCCTTGAGGGCGATCGCCAATGCCTGCACCGCCCTGAAGCAATGCGTTTTCACGCTTCCTTCGGAGCAGCCCATGAGCACGGCTGTCTCGGCGACATCGAATTCTTCCCAATAACGCAGCAGGAAGGCCTCGCGTTGACGCTGCGGCAGCTTTCCCACTTCTTCCTCGATCGCCCGCAAGGATTCGGCGCGTGAAAGGCGGTCGAATTCGCTCTCGCTGGCCTGCCCCGCCGATTCGAGCAGTTCCATCACATCGAAGCCCGCCGCATCGTCTGCGGGCTCGAAGGTCGACAGGTTCTGGATCAGCCCGGTGCGAACCTTCTGGCGCCGGAAGAAATCCATCGTCGCGTTCGAAAGTATGCGCGCGAAGACGAGCGCCAGTTCTGCGACCGGGCGATCGGCGTAGCTCTCGGCGAGCCGGATCATCGCATCCTGCACGATGTCGAGCGCCGCATCGTCGTCGCGCACGGCGTAGACGGTGCGTTTGAATGCGCGCTTCTCGATGCTGCGCAGAAAGTCGGACAGTTCTTTTTCGGTGGCCAATCGGGCGCGGTGCGTGTGGGCGGACCTGGATTCCCGTCGCCCAGGCTCCTGGCCGGGCGATTATGACATCGCGTATCACACCAGCAGGCTCAGCCTGGACGCGACCCGGCGCAATGTCATAATGCTGCTCTGCACAACACAGAGCGATCTCGAAAACTGAGCCCGACATCTGGGTGGCGGTTGTAGATCGGGCAGGTTCCGCTGCCGCCTCAAGAGGGCGCGCTTAGGGGCACCGATGGTTTTTCGTCAGAGAAATTCACAAAGGTTCGAAATGGAAATGTCTGCAGCAGACGTCAAGCGCGCCGCGAAGGCGCAATCCTCCCCGCCCGTGGATCCGAACGGATCCGAGATCCTGGTTCGATGCCTTCAGGCCGAAGGCGTCAAGTACCTGTGGGGCTACCCCGGCGGCGCGGTCCTCTACATCTACGATGCGTTGTTCAAGCAGGACTCCATCCAGCACGTCCTGGTGCGCCATGAACAGGCGGCGGTGCACGCCGCCGACGGCTTTGCGCGGGCTACCGGCGAGGTGGGCGTTGCCCTCGTCACCTCCGGTCCGGGGGTGACGAACGCCGTCACCGGCATCGCAACCGCCTACATGGATTCGATCCCGATGGTGATCGTGACCGGCCAGGTACCGACGCGCGCGATCGGGCTCGACGCCTTCCAGGAATGCGACGCCGTCGGCATCACGCGGCCGGTCGTGAAGCACAACTTCCTCGTCAAGGACGTGCGCGATCTGGCGCTGACGATGAAGAAGGCATTCCACATCGCCCGCACCGGCCGTCCCGGGCCGGTAGTCGTCGATATCCCGAAGGATGTCTCGATCGAGCGCACGCCGTTCCACTATCCGGCGACGATCGAGATGCGCTCGTACAACCCGGTCAGGAAGGGGCATGGCGGCCAGATTCGCAAGGCGGTGCAACTGCTGCTGGGCGCCAAGCGCCCCTACATCTACACCGGCGGCGGCGTCGTGCAGGGCGACGCGGCCAGCGAGTTGCGCGAACTCGTTGAGTTGCTCGGCGCGCCGTGCACCAACACCTTGATGGGCCTGGGCGCGATCGCGGCGAGCGACCCCAAGTTCCTCGGCATGCTCGGCATGCACGGCACCTACGAAGCGAACATGACGATGCAGCATTGCGACGTGCTGCTCGCGATCGGCGCCCGCTTCGACGACCGCGTGATCGGCAATCCCAAGCACTTCGCTTCGGTCGAACGCAAGATCATCCATGTCGACATCGACCCATCGTCGATCTCCAAGCGCGTGCGGGTCGACATCCCGATCGTCGGCGACGTGCGCGACGTGCTGCAGGAGTTGATCGCCCAGGTCCGCGACGCGCAGGCGCGGCCCGATGCGGGCGCCCTCGCCGCATGGTGGAGCCAGATCAACGAGTGGCGCGGTCGCGGCTGCCTCAAGTACAAGAACAGCACCGAAGTCATCAAGCCGCAGTACGTCGTCGAGACGCTGTGCCGGCTGACGAAGGGCAGCGATGTCTTCGTCACCGCCGATGTCGGTCAGCACCAGATGTGGGCCGCGCAGTACTTCGGCTTCGAGCGGCCGCGGCGCTGGATCAACTCCGGCGGCCTCGGAACGATGGGCGTCGGGCTGCCGTTTGCGATGGGCATCAAGCTCGCGCGGCCCGACAGCGACGTCTTCTGCATCACCGGCGAGGGCTCGATCCAGATGTGCATCCAGGAGCTCTCGACCT
>CAZVNC010000129.1:0-6710 GCA_964628305.1 uncultured Ideonella sp. | reverse complement strand
CTTGCGCTTCCATCTCGCGCTCGGAGAGCCCGCCGCAGCGATGAATCAGCCGGTCTGCGAGCGTCGACTTGCCATGGTCGATATGGGCAATGATGGAGAAATTGCGGATGTGATCCATGCGGTTGATCGAAGCCTCAGGCGGAAGTCACAACGGCAAAGCCGTTGCGTCGCAGGCTAACTTCGCGCAGCGAAGTTAAGCGTGGCGCCAGCCACGCGGCCGGAGACAAAAAAAAGGCACGTCGAACGAGTGACGCGCCTTCCAACAAAATGTTTGGCAACTGCTTGTTGGGCCTTCATTGTAGCCAAATCCACCCGGCTGGAAACCGCGCCGTTGCTTGATTTCACGCCGTTGCACAGTGCCAACAGGAATTTTTATCCACACGTTATCAACAAGCGATCGCCAGTTACCCGACGACTGTTCGATATCGTCCCGCTCGTTGACCCCAGCGCGAGGAAACATGCCGCAAGCGCGTCGAATTATATGCAAACGCCTCCCCAATCGAAGACGAATGGCACGACGTTTGCACTCACTGACATTTTTCGCATCCAACCTCGCACTTGTTCGCAAAGCTCGAATCCGCCAAATGGAGATCTCACATTTCACATCACAAAACAGCGGCTCTCCCTACTTGACAATCGGGATGCGAAGGAATTGAGCCCAGTCGCCGCGCAGTACGGTGACCGGCAGTGGGCGCGTCTTGTCGGCCTTGGCGATCACCGCATCGAACTGCTTCAGATCGGACACATCGGCGGTGCCGACGGCGAGGATCACGTCCCCGGCCCGCATGCCCACGGCCTCGGCGCCGCCGGACACCGCCGCAACCTTCACGCCGGAGGCGCCGCGCAGGGCGCGACGTTCGGCATCGCCGAGGTTTGCCACCGTCAGGCCCCAGGTCTTCGCCGCATTCGAGGTGCGCTGATCCGGCGCTCCCGGCACGGGCGGCTCGGATTGCGCGGTCTGAGGTTCGGCCTCCGACAACACGACCTTGACGTCCATGCTCTTGCCGCGGCGATTGACCTGCAGATTCACCGCACTGCCGGGCTTCATACCGCCGAGCGTGCGCCGCAGATCGGCTGCGGACTCGACCGGCCGACCATCGACCGCGACGATCACGTCGCCGGGCTGAATGCCGGCTTTTTCGCCCGGCGCGCCCGGCACCACGAGCCGCACGAAGGCACCGCGCGACTTGTTCTTGCCGGTGGCGAGGCCGTACTCCTCGGCGAGTTCGCGCGGCACATCGGTCGGCTGGACGCCGAGATAGCCGCGCACGACGCGTCCACCGCTCTTCAACTGATCGACGACGCGCATCGCCTCGTCGATCGGAATGGCAAACGAAATGCCGATGTAGCTGCCGATCGGGCTCAGGATCTGCGAATTGACGCCCACCACCTCGCCGCGGGTGTTGATCAGCGGCCCGCCGGAATTGCCCGGATTCACCGCCACGTCGGTCTGCAAGAAGGCGATATCGGAGCCCGTCTCGCGATGCTTGGCGCTGACGATGCCCGCGGTGACCGTGCTGTCGAGTCCGAACGGCGAGCCGATCGCGAGCACCCATTCGCCGACCCGCAGGCGGCTCACGTCGCCGATGCGCACCATCGGCAGGCCGCTTGCCTCGATCTTGACTAGGGCGAGGTCGGTGCGGACGTCGGAGCCGACGATCCTGGCCTTGAACTCGCGCTTGTCGGGAAGCGTGACGAGCACGTCCGAGGCGCCGTCGACAACATGCGCATTGGTGACGACGTAGCCATCGGCGCTGATGAGGAAGCCCGAGCCCTCGCCGCGCGGCGTTTCGTCATCCTGCGGTGACGGCGCGCGGCGGCGAAACGGCGATCGCGCGCCCGGGTCGTTGCGTTCGGTGGTACGGATGTTGACGACCGCCGGTGCAACCTTCTCGATCAGTTCGACGAAGTCGGGCGCGGGTTGCGCTGCGGCGGTGCTCGGCACGAGGCCGCACACGGCTGTCGCCAGCAGCAACGCAGCGAGCAGCGAACGCAGTTGCGCGGCGCAGGTGCGGGCGGGATTGTGAAGTCGCATCAATCGAAACCTCTGCAATGGGGAAGACGCAGCCGGGTCGCGCCGCCTGCAAGGCACACGGTGAAAGAAGAGCCGCGCCGCGAATCGCGCCGGCGGCAGTGCTCGCGGGCGCAACTCTACTGCTTGCGCACCAGCGCTGCGGCAAACTGGCGCAAGGTCGCGGCGGGTACGTCGCCGACCACCGTCACCCACCAGTCACCGTCGCGATGCGCCAAGGTCTGTGTCGCACCGATCGAGGTTTGCCTTTCGCCGCCGTGCCGCGATGAATCATAAGGCTCGATGAACAACGAGACGCTCGCCAAGCCGTCGGAATAGACGGCCTGCACGACCTTCGGTCCGACATCGGTCGCGCCGTCCTGCGGCGCGCTCAGGGGGCGTTTGACGCAACCGACCTGCGCGAAGCCCGGTACGCGCTCGCGCATCGTCCACCCTTCCGACTCGAGGCTCACCGGCGTGAGGCGCTGATGCACCACGCGATAGCCGGACAGTTTGTTCATTGGCGCCAGCACGGCCTCGGGACGCGGCTTGCCTCCGATCTCGAGCTGCGAGAACGCGGCCGACTCGAGCACCGCGCCGCGTGCATCGAGCACCTCGGCGCGCAGCAGCAGACCGCTCGCCTGGTCCGCCCACAGCCGGTAGGTATAGCGGCGATCGTCCTTCGGGCTGAGGAGCAGAACGTCGGCTTCGCGGCCGGCGACACGCTGCACGCCCTGTGCGCGCACGTCGTAGTGCTCGGCGATGTGGTCGCCACCCGACAGCAGCAGAGCCGGGAAGCGGGCCTGCATGTCGCGCTGCTCGATCAGCGCGACGCGGGTCTGCGGCCACAGCGTGTGGACGATCTGATTGTGCCGGTACACATTGCGCGCCTGACCGTCGAGCGCTTCGACGCGTTCGTACTGATCGGCGCCGAGGCAGTAGTGCGCAATGCGCGAACTCGACATCGCGCCGCCGGCGCTGACGACAAAGGTGCCCTCGAAGTTGCGGCTGCCGGCCGCCTTGTGGATTCGCGTCAGCCAGGCCCGAACTTCCTGCGCATTGGCCGGCTCGCTCGTCGCGGTGTCCGACAGCGCGACGAAGTGGCTCGCCGCGCAGGCCAGCGCGACCATCAATCGGCCAAGCACGAGGCGCATCAGCGGTCCGAGGTCCGCTGCGTCGCCGCGCGCAGGAAGCCCGAAGGCGCTCCGAGCGCCGAACTGCCGCCGAACTCCATGTGCGCGGCAAGATAGCGATCGAGCTTCGGATCGCGCACGACCTGGCGATCGGCAACTGCCTGCGGTGCAACCAAGCCCTCGCCGGCGACGACCGGAGCGGCAGCCCGCACCGGCGCCGCGGTCGCCATCACCGTACGGTCCGGGCCCGCCGCACTGGCCAGCACCGCGCCTTCGCCGCCAGCTGTCGGCAGCGTGCCGCGCGTCACGACGAGCACGCTCGCAACCGCCATGAAGCCGGCAGCGACCGCGGCCGGCGCGAGCCACTTCCAGCGTGCCGACTCCCTTCGGGCGGCGGGCGCGACCGACGGCAGGGGCTGCGGCGCAAGCACCGCCGGTTCTGCCGCCAGACGCTCGCGCAGGCGGCGCAGGAAACGTTCGTCGTGCCCGGCGTCCGAGGCGAGCGCGTCCGATCGCAACACATCGCCGATCAGGTGGTAGGCATGCCAGTTGACACGCACTTCACCGCCTTTCTGCCAATCGGCGCACGCCGCGCGCACCGCTTCGGGGTCGAGTTCGCCGTCGACGAGCGCCGAAAGCCGTTGCGGGATGTCCAACTTGTCTTCTTGTTGCATGTCTTTTCACCCACCTCGTTGCCGCGCAATGCCGTCGTCCGCCCGCTCGTTCACCATCGTTCGCCAGGTCGCGTGTCCAGCATCGGCCGCAGCCGCGTCGCGATCGCCTCGCGAGCGCGGAAGATGCGGGAGCGGACGGTGCCGATCGGGCAATTCATGACTTCTGCAATGTCCTCGTAGCTCAAGCCCTCGATTTCACGCAGCGTAATGGCCTGGCGCAGATCCTCGGAGAGCGCCTCGACGGCGGCGTTCACCTCCTGCGCAATCTGCTTGCTCGCCATCAGCGACTCCGGCGTCTCGCCGTCGCTTAGTTCGTTCTCGACGCGTGAAGTTTCGTCCTCGTCCTCGCGCGACGCCAAAGCTGCCTGAGTGACCAGCGGATCCCGTTTGAGTTCCATCAGCGCCTTCTTCGCCGTGTTGACCGCAATCCGGTACAGCCAGGTGTAGAAGGCGCTGTCGCCGCGAAAGTTCGGCAATGCCCGATAGGCGCGGATGAAAGTCTCCTGGGCAATGTCGGGCACCAGATCCGTATCGCGAACCATGCGCGCGATCAGGCGCTCGACGCGGCGCTGGTACTTGACGACGAGCATCTCGAAGGCCCGCTGGTCTCCGCGCTTGACGCGTTCGACAAGCGGCGCATCGACATCGACGTTGACGCGTTCGGGCTTGTCAGCCATCGACCGTCGCACCTGCGGCCGGCTGTTTCGCGGGCGGCGCATGGATGGCGCAGCGCAGGGCGTGCCACTGCGACTCAAGGCCGAGCCGCTGCACCGCGAGCCAGCTCGCGCGGAGGCCCGCGGCGTCGGGAATGAAACGCAACAGCAACCAGGCGCCGAGGTCGATCGCGACCTGCAGTTCGCCCGGCATCGCCGGCTTGCGCGCGTCGTCCACGAAGGACAGTTGCCACTGAGCGGCGTTGCGGCGCAGCACGAACGGGCGTACCGATCGCAACTGAAGCGCCGCAGCGGCTGCACCGAGCATGGCGAAGCCAGCCACTGCACCGACCCACGCCGGCACAGGCGCGGGATGCGCCCACCACCAGGCGGCGAGCGCCGCCCAGACGAGCGCCGCCAACGCGAGCGTCCCGGCCCGCCAGACGCCGAAACGCACTACGCCGATCTCAAGCTGCGGCTCGGCGCGCATGTCGGCACAAGCTGTCGAGCCGAGCCACGCCGCAATCGGCGCCGTCAGGCACGCCGGAAGACGAGCGTGCCGTTGGTGCCGCCGAAGCCGAAGTTGTTCTTCATCGCGATCTCGATCTTCATCTCGCGTGCGGTGTTGGCGCAGTAGTCCAGGTCGCACTCGGGATCCTGGTTGAAGATGTTGATCGTCGGCGGCGAGACTTGGTGGTGCAGCGCGAGCGCGGTGAACACCGACTCGATGCCGCCCGCCCCGCCCAGAAGATGCCCGGTCATGGACTTCGTCGAATTGACCACCAGCTTCTTCGCATGGTCGCCGAAGGCGAGCTTGATCGCGTTCGTCTCGTTCAGGTCGCCAAGCGGCGTCGAGGTGCCGTGGGCATTGAGGTATTGCACCGCGTCGGCATTGATGCCGGCGCTGCGCAGTGCGGCGCGCATCGCGCGCTTCGGGCCATCCACGTTCGGCGCCGTGACGTGATAGGCGTCCGCGCCCATCCCGAAGCCGATCAGTTCGCAATAGATCCTTGCGCCGCGCCGGCGTGCGTGTTCGTACTCTTCGAGCACCATCGCGCCGGCGCCTTCGCCCAGCACGAAGCCGTCGCGATCCTTGTCCCAGGGGCGCGACGCCGCCTGCGGGTCGTCGTTGCGATGCGAAAGCGCGCGCGCCGCGGCGAAGCCGCCGACGCCCAGCGGCGAGACGGTCGCTTCGGCGCCGCCGGCGACCATCACGTCGGCGTCGCCATCCTCGATCAGGCGTCCCGCGAGTCCGATCGAATGCAGTCCGGTGGTGCAGGCGGTCGCGATCGCCAGGCTCGGCCCCTGAAAGCCGAACCGGATCGAGAGGTGGCCGGAGATCATGTTGACGATCGATGCCGGCACGAAGAATGGCGAGACGCGGCGCGGCCCGCGTGCGACAAGCTCGGCGTGCGTATGTTCGATCAGCGGCAGGCCGCCGATGCCGGAGCCGACAAGGCAGCCGACGCGCTCGGCCTGCTCTTCGTTCAGGGCGTCGCCGGTGGGGATGCCTGCGTCGTGCACCGCCTGGATCGACGCTGCAAGCCCGTAATGGATGAAAGTGTCCATGTGCCGGGCATCCTTCGCGGAGATGTAGTCCTCCAGCGGGAAGCCCTTGACCTCGCCCGCGAAGCGGCAGGCGAATTCGGAGGCATCGAATTTCGTGATCTCGCCAATGCCGGAGCGACCGGCGAGCAGATTGGCCCAGCTCTCGGCGACCGTGTTGCCCACCGGGCAGATGGCGCCCAGGCCGGTGACAACGACGCGGCGTCGGGTCATGCGCGGTGCCTTCGACGCTGCGGCCGTCAGGCCTTCTGGTGGCTGACCGCGTAGTCGATCGCGAGCTGCACGGTCGTGATCTTCTCCGCCTCTTCGTCGGGAATCTCGATCCCGAATTCGTCTTCGAGCGCCATCACGAGCTCGACCGTATCGAGCGAATCGGCGCCCAGGTCGGCGACAAAGGCCTTCTCATTCGACACGTCGGATTCGGGAACGCCGAGTTGCTCGGCGATGATCTTCTTGACGCGTGCTTCTATATCGCTCATGTCTCCTCCAGGAGTGTTGCCTTGAACAGGCCGAGATTCTAAGGCTTGCCCCGCGCTTGTCCGCGCTGCCGGCAGCCGCCTCAATTCATGTACATGCCGCCGTTGACATGCAGTTCGGTGCCCGTGATGTAGCCGGCGCGCGGCGAGGCGAGGAACTCGACCGCGGCGGCGATCTCGTCGACCTGGCCGAGCCG